>CAMWSZ010000021.1 GCA_947177005.1 uncultured Clostridia bacterium
CCGCCTCTTGTTCAATTGAAAATCGCAGGGCTTCAGCCTCTGCTTTCAGGGCCTCTGCCTCCTTTGCGGCCTCGTATGCTTTCGCGTCTGCGTCACGCTGGCGGCGTATCAGCTCGGCCTCCGCCTCCTTCTCCGCCTTGTACTTCATGGCATCCGCCTGCTTGCGGACCTCTGCGTCCAGCTGGCGCTCCTTCAAAGCAATCTGCTTTTCCGCCAGCTCCGCCTCCTTCTCCTTGCGGGCAATGTCCGCGTTCACCCGCGTCACTTCTATGGTCTTGCGCTGGGTCTCCTGTTGAATAGAATAGGCGGCGTCCGCTTCCGCTTTTTTGGCGTCGGCCTTCACCTTCATCTCCGCCTGCTGAATTGCCAGAGCGGCGTCCTGCTCCGCTATCATCTTCTCCGCCTGTACCTTAATCGCATTTGCCTCCTGCTGGGCGTTGGAGGTGGCAATCGCAATATCGCGCTGAGCGTTGGCCTTGGCAATCTGGGCGTTTTTACGGATCTGCTCCACATTGTCAATACCCATATTTTCAATAGTGCCCGCGCCGTCTTTGAAGTTCTGGATGTTGAAGTTGACCACCTCAAGTCCAAGTTTGCGCATATCCGGCACCACATTCTCCGTGATTTTCCGGGCGACACCCTGGCGGTCCTGCACCATTTCCTTCAGCCCCACGGAACCGACGATCTCCCGCATATTTCCCTCCAGCACCTGCGTGACAAGCCCAATAAGTTCTTCCGGTCGCTTGCCCAGAAGCGCTTCGGCGGCCAGATGAAGCAGTTCAGGGTCGGAGCTGATCTTGACGTTGGCAACGCCGTCAACAGTAACATTAATAAATTCATTGGTGGGCACGGCTTCGCTGGTCTTCACGTCTACCTGCATGATACGCAGAGAGAGCTTGTCAACGCGCTCAAAGAAGGGGACACGCCACCCGGCCCGGCCAATCAGAATGCGTTTGCGGCCAAGTCCGGAGATGATGTAGGCCGTATCCGGGGGCGCTTTCAGGTAGCCAAGGAAAAACAGCAGCAATATGAGCACCGTAATGATAATAATTGGCAGATAGTTCAGAATAATATCCATTTTTCTCCTCCTTATAGATTCTCTTGGGGATTGGTTTAATAAAAAGAGCGGCCTGTTATAATAATAAATATAGCATAAGCTGACTCCTGGTACAATAGACGGATTGACAGAATTTTAACAAACGCTTTTGTGCATTTCAAACAAGAAAAAAGGAGAATAGCTGAGCCGGACTGGAATTTTTGCCGGGAGAGGAACGGCCTCCCAGTCACGCTTCTGCCGCCCCGTTCCCCGGGGAGCGAACCGTTGACACAGCGCAAGCCGGTGGAAAAATTCCCCCCCAAAACGTGAACTTTCCTCTTGCTTTTTGGGGACAAGTATGCTACGATATATTTCCGTCCAATACTTTAAATAAGGCCCTACGGCTTTTGAATTTCAACAGGGAGGTAAAACATGGTTCTTTTTGTTACGATTTTGCAGCTGCTGTGCGGCTTGGCCGTGATCCTCATTGTGCTGTTCCAGTCCGGAAAAAACGCCGGCCTTTCCAGCACCATTGGCGGCGTCGCTGATACGTTTATGGCAAAGGGGAAAGCGAAAACGATTGACGCAAAGCTTGCGAAAGCAACAAAATGGGTCGGCGCTGTCTTTATTATCCTGACGCTGATCCTCAATATCCTGCATTGACTGCAATCACCGCCTGTGCTGCCCCACAGACGGTGATTTTTTGCCTTTGTCAAATACGCCAAAAAAAACTGTAACTTTTTTCGGATCTCTGTCAATATTACAAAAATATTAAATTAACGCCTTTTTACTTTCTTTTTTTTCGCGGATGTGGTAAAATGCCGTCGAATCTATCTATCCGCACAAGAAAGTGAGAAAGCCCATGTCTAGAAAAGAAAACTTATGCAAATATCTCATACTGGGACTTTGCCTCGCCCTCGTGCTGACGTTCCTGCCCCCGGCCGCCCTCGCGGCCCAACCTGATGACGGGGCCCTGATTGAGACCGTTGGCCCCGCAGACGAGACCGAAGAAGAAAGCGAAGTCAGTACCGTCGAAACCTATACCACCACAGAAAAAGGTATGGAGATCATCCGCGAATTCGAGGGCTTCCGCACCATGCCCTATGAGGACGACGGAAAATGGTACATAGGTTACGGCACCCTCTGCGACCCGGCTGATTATCCCCACGGCATCGGACAGCAGAGTGCCCAGCAGCTCATGGACGCCGCGGTCAAGGTTGCAGAGGGACAGGTCAATAAACTGCTGAAAGACTACAAAATTTCTGTTACACAGTATCAGTTCGACGCTATGGTCAGTATGACCTATAATCTCGGTACTCAGTGGATCAACCCCGATTACCGCCTCTGCTCCTACCTCATCGACGGAATCGAAAATTACAGCGAGCCCGAAGTGGTCAACGCCATTGGTACTTGGTGTCATCAGGGCACGTCGGTTCTGGAAAGTCTGGTCCGGCGCCGCCTGCGGGAAGCCTACCTCTTCTTATATGGAGAGTATGAAAACGACGGCCCCGATATGTACGGCTATATCAACTTTGACGCGGCCGGCGGAAAAGTCCCAAGCAGCACCGTCTTTTACCCGCTGGACCGCCCTTACGGCGAGCTGCCGGTCCCGGTCCAGAACGGAAAAGAGTTTGTGGGCTGGTTCCAGGCCGACGGCCGCGAATTGACCGCCGATGATATCGCCGTGCCTCGAATGGAGGTTTCTGCAAAGTGGGAGGGCGCCGCTGTCACCACGCCGAAACCAAAGCCCGATTACTCCAAGTGGGTCAACCCTTATAAAGATGTCGCCAGCTCCGACTGGTATTTTACATACGTCCGCGAGCTGAGCTATGAGGGGATCATTGGCGGCTACCCCGACGGCACCTTCAAAGCCGCAAACCAGGTGACCGCGGGCGAAGCCCTGAAACTGGTTCTGCTGGCCGCCGGATACAGGGAGAGCAGCGGCGGCGAGGGCCGTCACTGGGCCGCCGGATATCTGGATGAAGCCGTTACGCTGGGCTGTTTGGCCGAGGGCGAGATCGAGGATCTGGACGCCTCCATTGACCGCCTGACCATTGCCCGCGTGGCCGCCGTAGCTATGGGCTTGCAGCCTAAGTTCGGAGACTCACCCTTTGCGGACAGCGAGGACGGCTACATTATCACCCTCTATGACGAGGAAATCCTCAACGGCGTTATCGTAAACGGCCAGCGGTACTATTACCCGGACCGGGGCATTAACCGCGGCGAAATGTGCGCTATTGTCTCCCGAATCAATCAGTGGAATTATGTGGTCGAGCCGGAACCGGAGGAAACCGGTTACATCGAATACTACGGAAAGAAATACCCTATCCTGCAAAACGTGCCGAAAGCTACGTATAAGCCGGACCTGTTCGTTCTGGACGGCTCCCGCATGTACTATAACGACGAAAATTACCGCACCGCTTGGGGTATCGACATCTCCTCTTATCAGGAAAATGTGGACTGGAACAAGGTCAGGCAATCCGGCATTGAGTTTGTCTTTATCCGGATCGGTTACCGCGGCTACGCACAGGCGGGGACGCTGAATATGGACCGGTATTTTCAGCAGAATATCACCGGCGCAAAGGCCGCCGGTCTCAGGGTGGGCGCGTACTTCTTCTCACAGGCCATTAATCCTGCCGAAGCCGCTGAAGAAGCCCGCTACGCCGTGCAGGCTCTGAACGGCCAGACCTTGGATTACCCGCTGGTCTACGACTGGGAGACCATCAGCGCCGACGGTGCGCGGACCAAAAATCTGAGCAATTCCGTGCTTACTGACTGCGCCATTGCATTTTGCAGCGTTGTGGAACAGTCGGGCTATATCCCCATGATCTACTACAATACCCCCGTTGCCTATACCCACTACCAGCTGGAACGGCTCACGGATTATGACGTGTGGTATGCTCAGTACGCCGCCAAGCCCACTATGTACTACGACTACAGAATCTGGCAGTACAGCGACAGCGGTACCGTGCCCGGCGTCAAGGGCAAGTGCGATATGGATCTGGCGTTCATACCCTATTAACTGATATTCCACCGAAAGCCCAGGGCCCAGACCTTGGGCTTTCGTATGTATACCGTTCCGGTACAGAAAATCTGTGCCCGGAACGGTATGCGTCAGTTGTTGATTGAGTCTTTGACAGATGCCGCGGCACTGTCCACTGCGTCGGTCATGCTCTGGATTGCCTTGCTGGCCGTGCGCTTGCCTTGGGTGGTATGCAGCGCCATGTCCGCCGCATAGCCAACTACCGCGCCTGCCAAAATTCCTTTTAAAAATCCGTTCATACGATTTCTCCTCCTTCTTTAGGATGAGGGTAGTATGTCCCGCCCACAGCGAAAATCTGCATGATTGGGGTTTGCTAAATGCTGACAGTTCCGGTATAATAGAAACAGAAAAATAAAGGAGGATTCCTGCTGTGGATATGAAAGCTTTTTATCAGGGCCTCGACAGCCTGCTCGCACACGGACAGATGGGAAATGCTTACGGCGGGTGCGGCGAGGACCCAACGGACCCCGCCGCGAATACCTTAGATAATTTTTATGATTATTTCGCGGAAACCTATGAGCAGTCCATGCCGCCCTGGATGGAGGCGTTTGTTCAGGTCTACCACTGGCAGTTTGAGACGTTCCATGAGGGCTCATCCGGCTATTACGAAAATTTTTACGGCACCGCCGGTAACGAGACCATTCTGCGGGTCGCGGCGTTTCTGCGGGAAAACGGTTACGAACAGCTTGCCGAAGCTTATGGTGCGCCTGCGCTTATCTGTCTGTGCGGGGAATATCCGGAGGAGTTTGCGCATCTGCTTCCGGACGGCTGGATGAATGTAAACGAGGAGACTGATTGGAATTTCTACGTGGATATCCTGCAAAAACACAGAGAAGAACTGCTGCAATAATGACTATTTTTTGAACGAGGTCAATTTCTATGACAACTAAAATTTTTCTGGTCCGCCACGCGGAGGCGGAGGGCAATCTGTTCCGTCTGGCCCACGGACAGTACGACAGCATTATTACCGCCAACGGCTACCGGCAGCTGGCCTATCTGCGGGAACGCTTCCGGAATGAACGCATTGACGCCGTTTACGGCAGTGACCTGACCCGGACCCACATCACTGCATCCGCAATTTATGTCCCTAAAAACCTGCCGTTTCAGCCTATGCCCCTGCTGCGGGAACTGCGTCTGGGCGTATGGGAACAGATGTCGTGGGGGGAGATCCTGCGTATGGACCGCCAAATGTACATAGATTTCAATAAACGCCCCGACCTTTGGCATGTCGAGGACGCGGAAACTTTTGCGCAGGTGCGGGACCGTATGCTGGAGGCCCTGCGGCAAATCGCGGCGCGGCATCCGGGCGGTACAGTAGCCGCGACAAGCCACGGCGCCGCGCTCCGCACACTGCTGGGGACGTTGCAGGGGTTGAGTCTGGAGGAGATTGGGAAGACCGGTCACGGTGACAACACCGCCGTATCCCTCATTGAAGTGGAAGGGGATGCCATGCGGGTCGTCTTCCGGGACGACGCCTCCCATGTCCCTGCTGAAGCGTCCACGTTCCGCCGCCAGACCTGGCATAAGGATGATGCCGCTACCGAACCGGGATTGTGGTATCAGACGGAACTGGAGAACAGTATGGGCCGTACCGCAGGGGCAATGCTGGACGAGACCCCTGCCGGACGCTTTGCCGTGCGGCTGGAGCCGGAGACGCTGCGGATCACGGAATATGAGATTATCCCGGAGCTGCGGGGCCGGGGCTACGGTGTGCAGCTGCTGGGACAGGCGGTGCAGTTCGCCAGAAAGCACGGCCGGGAAAACGTCAGCCTGTCCTGTCCCGAAAAGCTGCGGGGCTATTTTGCAAAATACGGCTTTGCGGCGGCCGACGAAAACTTAATGGTACTGGATATCCGGCCCATTATCCGGGAAATTCCCGATGTGGAGATGCCTCATGACAACATTTGATTTTTTGCCGGTCAGCAGAGAGGATATGCAGGAGCGGGGGTGGTGGTACTACGATTTTCTTGTCGTTACCGCCGACGCCTATGTGGACCACCCCAGCTTTGGCTCCGCCATTATAGCCAGAGTGCTGGAGGCGGAAAAATACCGCGTTGCCGTGCTGGCCCAGCCAGGTTGGCACAGCGCACAGGCTTTTTTGGATATGGGAAAACCCCGGTATGGCGTTTTTATTGGCGGCGGGAATATCGACTCTATGGTAGCCCACTATACCGCCGCTAAAAAACGGCGTTCCACAGACGCCTACAGCCCCGGAAACCGCATGGGCCTGCGTCCGGACCGCCCCACCATTGTTTACGCCAACCGGGCACGGGAGGCGTTCCCGGATACGCCGGTTGTCATCGGCGGACTGGAGGCCAGCCTGCGGCGGTTCGCACACTACGATTACTGGGACGATAAAGTCCGGCGCTCCATTCTCTTTGACGCCCAGGCAGATTTGCTGGTATACGGCATGGGTGAACGCGCCACCCGGGAAATTGCCGGGCGTCTGGCAAAAGGGGAGCCGGCCGAAAGCCTGACGGATATCCGTGGAACAGCGTATGCCGTTAAAAATCCGCAGGCGGCTTTTGACAGCCTGACGGTTCCCTCCTATGAGCAGGTGTGCGCGGATAAACGCGATTATGCGCTGGCTACAAAAACAGAGTACGAGGAGCATGATCCCATTCGAGGCCGTGCGGTATTGCAGCGGCATGGGGATAAAACGCTGGTAGTCAATCCGCCTGCCATGCCTCTCAACCGCGAGGAATTGGATTTTGTGGCAGAGCTGCCCTATGCACGGGAGGTACATCCCATGTATGCCGCACTGGGCGGGGTGGCCGCGATTGAAGAAGTGCGCTTTTCCGTTACCCACAACCGGGGCTGTTTTGGCGGCTGCAATTTCTGCTCGCTGGCATTCCACCAGGGAAGAATGGTCACTTCCAGAAGCCATGAGAGCGTCGTCAAGGAAGTGGAGGGGTTCGTGAAGAACCCCAAATTCAAAGGCTATGTCCATGACGTGGGCGGGCCGTCCGCCAACTTCCGGCATCCGTCCTGTAAAAATCAACGCAAAAACGGTATGTGTAAAAACCGGTCCTGCCTCGCTCCAACCCCCTGCAAAAATCTGGACCCCAGCCACAGCGACTATCTGGCGCTGCTGCGAAAGGTTCGGGCGGTTCCCGGCGTGAAGAAAGTCTTTATTCGTAGCGGCATTCGTTACGACTATATGTTGCAGGAGAAAAACAGCGAATTTTTTGCCGAATTGGTCAGATTCCATATTTCCGGACAACTGAAGGTTGCGCCGGAACACTGCTCCGCACAGGTGCTGGACTATATGGGTAAGCCCCATTTCGACGTCTATGAGAAGTTTTTTGAAAAATACCGGCGGCTGAATCAACGGTACAATTTAGAGCAGTATTTGGTCCCATATTTGATGAGTTCTCACCCCGGCTGTACGCTCAATGACGCGGTGGATCTGGCGGTGTTTCTCAACAAAACCGGACGCCAGCCCGAACAGGTTCAGGACTTTTATCCCACACCCGGCACGCTGTCCACTTGTATGTGGTATACGGGGCTGGACCCCCGCACAATGGAACCCGTTTATGTGGCGAAAAGTCCCCATGATAAAGCGCTCCAGCGTGCGCTGCTCCAGTGGAAACGTCCCGAGATGCGGCGGCTGGTAGTGGAGGCGCTCCACAAAGCACACCGTGAGGACCTGATTGGATATGGAAAGAACTGCTTGATACGTCCGCTGCATGATCGCAGCGAAAACCGAAAACGGTCAGATGATAAGAGACAACCTGAGAATCAGAGGCCGCCCACGAAAAAGCATAGAAAACAGCGGAAACGATAGTTTTATTTTTGAGATTAAAAATACTCTATGTAGATTTTAAAGGCTACATAGAGTATTTCTTGCTTTTGATACTACTAAGAGGGCTGGCCGTCGAAAAATCTGCGTATCTGCTCCGGATTTGCTTGGACGCTGCCCTGAATAAAGGCCGGTTTGCCGCCGCCGCGTCCGTTCAATGCGGCATTGAGTTCCTTCGCAAAGGACCGGAGATCGTTGGCCGGATCGCTGACGGCGTATTGAAAGCGCTCATCCCCGCCGGAAAAAACCGCGCACCGTCCCCCGGCAGCGCTTTGGACAGCAGTGCAGAGCTTGCGGACAGATTCCGCCGCCATAGGGCCCTCCAGCAAAAGTACGTCACCTTTGCCGCTGTATTGCTCCGCTTTCCGGAGAAAATCCTGTTCCTCCAGCGCCGTGACACGGCCCTTCAGCGCATACAGCTCCTTCTGGATACGCTCTACTGCGGCAGCAGTTTCCGCAGGCTTTGCGGAGAGCATCTGGGATACTTTTGTGTTTTGCTGCGCAGCCGTATTGAACCATTGCAGCGCCCTGTTCCCCGCGGTCATCTCAATCCGCACGCCCTCCCGGAACTTCTGGCATGAGATCAGTTTGACAATCCCGATCTGTCCGCTGGAACGCACATGCGTCCCGCAGCACGCGCAGCAGTCTGCACCGGGCCATGTCACAATTCGCACCGCGCCCGTAAGCGCTTTTTTACTGCGGTACTGCAATGCCTCCAGTTCCTCGGGGGTGGGGTATGAAGTCTCCACAGGGATGTCCTGCCAAATGTAGCTGTTGGCCTGTCGCTCGATCTTTTGTAAATCCTCCGGCGTCAGTTCTGTGTTGAAATCAATCGTCACCAGATCATGCCCGATATGAAATCCAACGTTGTCACAATGATATTGTGAACAGATAATGCCGCTTACAATATGCTCTCCGCTGTGCTGCTGCATAAAGTCAAAACGCCGCTTGAAATCAATCCCGCCGTTTACCGTGCCGCCCACTTCCAGAGGCTGTGTACAGGTGTGATAAATGACGCCGCCGCGTTCCCGGGTATCCATAACAATAGACGCGGTTCCCAGAAACCCATGATCCGCCGGTTGGCCGCCGCCCTCCGGATAAAATGCGGTGCGGTCCAGCACAACTTCCCAGCCGTTCTTTACCCTCTCACAGCTGAGTACCTTTGCTGAAAATTCCTTCAAAAATGAGTCCTCGTAATAAAGCTTTTCTGTCATGATGTTCTCCTTACCGGTTATTGCAGTAAACCCAGGTCGTATTTCCAGGACAATACCCGCGTTACCGCTTCATCCAGCATTGTCTCATCAATCAGCCCGGCCCGAACGGCGTCGATGACTAACGGAATCTGCGCCTCAAAATCTGTTGTCACGATCATATCGTTACCAGCAAGCACGGCCAATACCGCAACAGAACCGTCCGCCGCATAGGCTTCCACAGCGTCCATTGCCAAATCGTCCGTTAGAATCACTCCGTTAAAATTCAGCTCGTCCCGCAGGATGCGGTGGACCCCCGCCGACAGTGAGGCCGGAAAATCCGGGTCCATACAGTTGACAATGTTGTGGCTGACCAGTACCGCCCCCGCACCCGCCTCAATGCCGGAACGGAAGGGAAGAAAATCAGACTGTTCAAACTGCTCGTAAGGACGGTTGTCTATTGCAATACCGGTATGTGTATCAACATTGTTCCCGTAACCGGGGAAATGCTTCAGAACGGAACCGAGTTTTACATTCTTTTCGTCAGATTCCTCCTGAAAGGTCCAGCCGTTTACCGCACTGACTACTGTGGAGACATATTCTGCCGTCGTGGCTGCGTCCTGACCAAAGGCGCGGTCATAAATAAAATCTGCGGGGTCCGTCGAAACATCCGCCACCGGTGCAAAGTTGACATTTACTCCGTACCGTAATAATCCGGCACTTTTATCCAAAGCGTCGTTTTGAATAGCCTCCAGTCCGCCGGTAGAATACAGGGCCTGGGGAGACTTGAATTTTTCCGGGAAAAGCCGGTTGTTCCGGCTCAGACGCACCACAGTACCCCCCTCCTCGTCGGCACCGATCAGCAGAGGTATGGTCGCTTCTGCCTGATAGGCGTTAATCATGTCGATTACTTGTTGTTCGTCCTTGCCCTGGAAATCCCGGCTGAACAGCAGATAGCCTCCCAGCTGATATTGGCTGATTTTTTCTTTTGCAAAAAGTTCCGGGCAGCGTACAAAAAACATCTGCCCCACTTTCTCCTCTAGATCCATTTCGCTCAGAATCGACTCTACCACTGCCTGTTTTGGGTCTGGCTCAGGTTCGGGTTCAGGCTCAGATTCAGGTTCGGGAGGAGGCGGCACGGCGTCATCCAACGCCGCCGCGCCCTCCGAAATAACCGCCGCGGTCAAAGCTTCCTGCTCATTCTCCTGACCGCACGCAGAAATAACAAACAGTATAATCAGCAGACAGAATAAAATTTTAAAGATTCTGTTTCGGGTCACGCCTCTGCGTCCTCTTCCTTTTCGGTAATGGCAATATGAAGCTCGTCAAGCTGCTTCTGCTCCACAGATGACGGTGCGCTCATCATCAAATCCTGCGCGTTCTTGTTCATCGGGAACGGAATGATCTCGCGGATCGAATCCTCTCCCGCCAACAGCATGACCATGCGGTCCACACCCGGCGCAATGCCGGCATGGGGCGGCGCGCCGTAGCAAAATGCGTTATACATGGCGGGGAATTTTGCTTTGACGGCATCCTCGCCCAAACGAACCAGCTGAAACGCTTTAATCATAATATCCGGATCATGGTTCCGGACCGCGCCGGAGGACAGCTCCACGCCGTTGCACACCAGATCATATTGATACGCTGTAATTGTGAGGGGATCGACCTCGCCTGCAATCGCTTTGTCCAAAATCTCCCCGCCGCCGTTGGGCATGGAAAACGGGTTGTGGCAGAACTCAAGTTCGCCGCTCTCCTCTCCGATTTCGTACATCGGAAAGTCAACGATCCAGCAGAATTCGTAGCGTTCCTTATCCATGTGATTCGGGCAGAGTGCGCCCAGCTTGCTGCGCAATACCCCCGCTGTCTTTTGGGCCGCACCCTTTTTGCCTGCCGTCAGTCCGACAAAGCAGTTGGGCTTCAGGCCCAGCGCCTGGGTTACGGCGTCCTTTTTATCCGCTACAAATTTCGAGATACCGCCCGTCAATTCGCCCTTTTCATCGGTCCGGAACCAGTACGCCTTATTGCCTGCCTGCACCTCCACATCTGCGCAGAGCTTGTCTATCTGCTTGCGTGCAGCGCTGAAATCCGTGACAACAATCGCTTTAACGGTGTTGTCCGCAAAGGGACCAAAACCGCAGCCGGATAGCAGCTCAGTGGCGTCCTGCACAACCAGATCAATTCGCAGGTCCGGTTTGTCGGAACCATAGGTCTCCATTGCCTCGTTGAAGCCGATGCGCTTGAAGGGCGCGGCGGAAGCAGTGTTATAGATGCCGTACTCCGCAAAAATCGGAGGGAGTACGTCCTCCAGAACGGCAAAGACGTCGTCCTGCGTAGCAAAGCTCATTTCCATATCCAGCTGGTAAAATTCGCCCGGGGAACGGTCGCCGCGGGCATCCTCGTCCCGGAAGCAGGGCGCTATCTGGAAATAGCGGTCAAACCCGGATGTCATCAGCAGCTGCTTGAACTGCTGCGGTGCCTGCGGAAGAGCGTAGAATTTGCCGGGATGCTTGCGGGCCGGTACGAGATAATCCCGCGCGCCCTCCGGGGAGGAGGCGGTCAGAATAGGGGTCGTGATCTCCAGAAAATCGTGCTTTGTCATCGCGGTGCGCAGCGCGGACACCACGTTGCAGCGGAGAATAATGTTCTTTTTTACTGCCGGGTTGCGCAGGTCCAAATAGCGGTATTTCAGACGTTGCGTCTCATCCGCATCCCGGCTGTGGTTGATCTGGAAGGGCAGCTCATTATATTTGCAGCGGCCCAGAACGTCAATTTTCTCTGGGACAACCTCAATTTCACCGGTAGGTAAGTTCCTGTTTTTGCTGCTCCGCTCCCGAACAGTGCCCTCTACAGAGATAACCGTCTCCTTGTTCAGACCATGAATGAGATTCATCATCTCCTCGCTCTCAATCACAATCTGTGTTGTGCCGTAAAAATCCCGCAGAATCAAAAATGCAAAATTCTGTCCCACTTCCCGGACGTTCTCCATCCATCCGGAGAGCTTCACCTGCTTGCCGGCATCCGCCAGCCGCAGTTCGTTACAGGTATGTGTGCGATTTTGTGTCATGACTGTTCTGTTCCTTTCTGTGTTGACTCTTTGATAATGGCCGCGCTTTGACGCTGCCCTAAGCCTTGAATGATCCGTGTATATGTCTGGTCAAAATCCAGCTTTGTCTGTTCGCCAGTGGCCATATCCTTACAGCTGATGAGCTGCGCCGCAATTTCATCCTCGCCAAGGAAAATTACATAAGGGATGCCCTGCCGGTCCGCGTAGTTCATCTTGGCATTGAATTTTTTCTTTTCGGTGTAAAGCTGTACCCGGACACCCAGCTCCCGCAGCCGCGACGCCACAGAGATTGCATGCGTCAGATCTGGCGTCATTGGCAGGATTAGGACGTCGGCCGGTGCGCTGGCCGTGTCCAGCATGTGCTGCTCGTTGAGAACATAGAAAAGACGGGTCAGCCCAATCGAAATGCCTACGCCCGGAAGAACCTTATTCGTATAATATCCGGCAAGATTGTCATACCGTCCGCCGGAACAGATGGACCCAATTTCCGGGTGATCCAGCATTGCCGTCTCATAGACGGTGCCGGTATAGTAATCCAGACCCCGCGCAATAGTCAGGTCCACCGCAAAATGATCCTCCGGTACGCCGAATGCCGACAAATATTTTATCACGGTCTCCAGCTCTGCCCGTCCGGCGTCGAACAGCTCATTTTGTCCTGCGTACCGGTCCAGAGCCGCCAGAACCTCTGCGTTTGTGCCATTGATGGAGATAAAGTTCATGATCTCTTCCACATTGGAGGGGGAGAGGCCCAGCTCTGCCCTCAGAAGCTCCGCCACCTTTTCCGCACCGATTTTATCCAGCTTGTCCACCGTGCGCATGATGTCCCCGGCCTGTTCCGTCAGGTTTAAGATGGAATAAAAGCCGTTCAGGATTTTCCGGTTGTTCACACAGATCTGAAAACGCTTCAGACCCAGCCGGGAGAATGTCTGGTAAATAATCGCGGGGATCTCCGCCTCATTCGCAACATCCAGCTTTCCGTCGCCAATGATATCTATGTCCGCCTGATAGAACTCCCGAAAACGTCCACGCTGGGCGCGTTCGCCCCGGTAGACCTTGCCGATCTGGTAGCGGCGGAACGGAAAGGCCAGTTCGTTGCAGTGCAGGGCGACGTATTTGGCCAGCGGAACCGTCAGGTCAAACCGCAGGCTCAAATCGGAATCGCCCTTCGTGAAACGGTAAATCTGCTTTTCCGTTTCACCGCCTCCCTTTGCTAACAGTACCTCGCTGGCTTCAATAATTGGCGTATCCAAAGGCGTGAAGCCATAGGAGCCGTAGGTCTCCCGCAGGGTCTGCATGATGCGTTCCATTACGAGCTGCTCCCGCGGCAGCAGCTCCATAAATCCGGACAGTGTCCGGGGCTGTACTTTCATTGCGTTCCCTCCTGTAAAATAGGGTTTACTTTTTTTGCAGCTTTCTGTAACAGGACAGGCAGGCCAGCGCCAAAACCATTGGCACACAGGCATAGCCCGCATTTACCGTCCCGTTATGATACAGTACATAGGCCGCACCGGCAAATGTTAAAATAACAAAGACCGCACTCAGTAACAGAAATAACTTTTTCATACATGTTCCTCCATGAAAAAGCAACGCTCCCGTCCCCTGTCTTAGCGGGACGAGAGCCCTTTTCTCCGCATGGGGCGGCTTAGCGGTTCAGCTTATGCTTTGGATTGATAATTTTCCGCCAGTCCAGATCACCTCGGTCCATGCCTAACAGCAGCATCTCCGCTGTGGCCTGGTTGGAGGCGTAGGGGATATTGTTCTGGTCGCAGAGCCGGGATATATACAGCGCCTCTGCCTCAAGAGCGGAGTCGTTCGGGTCCACAAAAAACAGCACCATATCCATTTCATTATAGGCGATGCGCGCGCCGATCTGCTGGCTCCCGCCGTGCTGGCAGGACAGAAACAAATGGACATGCAAACCCGTCGCGTCCATAATCATCCGGCCTGTTGTATTTGTGGCGCAGAGGACATGGCGGGACAATATCCCGGCGTATGCGGAGCAGAACTGGACCATCAGGTCCTTTTTATTGTCGTGGGACATCAGAGCAAGATACATGGTGATCTATTCCTTTCTTTTGATGTCTCTAGCTATGTTCAACATGACAGGGATCATCTGATTTTCATGAGCGGTGTCCGCTGTCCGTCGATCCGCCGGGCGATATTGCGGTAAGCCCGGGCAGCGCAGTCGTTGTTGGTCATGAGCAGGGGGGTGCCGCGCCCCGCGTACAGCGACATGGTCTCATCCTCCGGTATCACCCCCAGCAGAGGCAGTCCGGTTCCGTCAATGGCGTCGTCAATTGTCTGGTGCAGCGATTTCAGCAGCTTTTGACGGCAGCGGTTTACAACCATATGAACACCGTCCTTTGGGAGCCCGTTCAGCTCCATAGCGGTGCGCTGCGCGTCCCGAAGGCTGCTGGCCTCGGTAGTGGTGACCAGCACCGCCCGGTCCGCGCCGGAGATCGCCAGATGAAACCCGGCCCCCAGCCCGGCGGGTGCGTCTACCAGGCAGTAGTCGAACCGGTCGTTGATAATTGGGAAGAGTTCCCGGAAGGCTTCTCTGTCAATCAGTGCGGCGCCGATGCGTGTCGGCGCGGTCAGCAGGAAGAGATTGTGCTGTTTCGGGTGCGGCACGGCGGCCTCCTCCAAGGTGCAGCTGCCTGCCAAAACATCGGTGAAATCCATCACCGCGCAGTCCGTCATGGCCATTGCGATATCCAGATTCCGCAATCCCACGTCGCAGTCCAGGCACAGGGTAGGGTGTCCCATCATGGCCAGTCCCATGCCCACATTGGCTGTAAACGATGTCTTTCCTGTTCCGCCTTTTCCGGAAACCACTACGATAGTCTGTCCCATGGTTTTATGTCTGGTACACCCTCCTTTTCTCTCTGAAGCGGGGGATGAATCTCGTTTTGCCTGCCGGATTCATCCGCTGTACTGCGTAAAAATTTTTACCGCCGTCCCCTTAAAGGGGCGCTTTCTTGATTTGCGCAAAACGGCGGGGATACTTTTTTGGAGCGGCCTTGATTTTTTCTATACAAATCAGCCGGTGCGTTACTTCAGCGGCAGGAATTTGGTAATCCTTTACCCACATGATCCGCCCGCCAAGCAGGTCAATGGCCCGTTCTGACCGGCTGATTTCCTCCCCGGTATGGCTGGACTTCATTGCCAGAAAATACCCGCCCTGCTTTGCCAGCGGCAGACACAGCTCCGCCAGTACCGGCAGTGCCGCTACTGCCCGGCTCACAACCCAGTCGAATTGTTCCCGGTGGTCCGCCGCATACTCCTCCGCCCGGGCATGGACGCAGGTCACGTTTTGCAGGGACAGGGCGCGGCTTGTTTCACGGAGAAATTCAATGCGCTTATTCAGACTGTCCAGCAGTGTTACTTCCAGCCCCGGCAGCGCCGCCGCCAGCGGCAGTCCCGGCAGACCCGCGCCGGTGCCCACATCTATTAAAGTACCGCCGTGCAGCTTTGCTAAAGGAATCAGCTCCAGGCTGTCCAGCAAATGCAACGACGCCACAGCCTTTGGCTCTGTAATCGCGGTCAGATTCATGACCTGATTCCGCTCCAGCAGAAGCCGGGCGTACTGCTCCAGCATGGGGATCAATGCGGTATCCAATCCCAGCTCCGGCAGGCCCGCGGACAGTGTGTCCCTCATCTCTGCTC
>CAMWSZ010000022.1 GCA_947177005.1 uncultured Clostridia bacterium
AAATGGGATTCAAATAAGACTGCTCTTTATGAATTGAACTGTCGTTTACTTGCGGCAAATTCCGATTTATAGGGAAGCTGTGGAACTGATATTCTCCTATGCAAGGGAGTGCAGCACACAACTTGGTACACAACCGAAACTATTTCTAACTGCTTGAAACTGTATCAACAGAGGTAACGAAAAACTGGAAATGCCTGAAACTACACGACATTGATTAAGGCTGAACCAGCGTCCCTATAATTGAAAGAAAAAGTATTCGTATAAGAAGAAAAAACGATGGGAAACCGCCTTTCCCACCGTTTTTTTCTTTATCTTGCGCCCACAGGTTCCCGCAGGGGCAGGGACCGGATGACATTTTCCATTTGTCTGGCAGAGGTATACAGCGCCTGCGTTTCCACGTGGTCCAGACTGATCTCCAAAATCTCCTCCAGACCGCTGCGCCCTACAATCGACGGAATACTCAGCGCTATATCGTGGAGGCCATACTGCCCGTCCAGCACAACGGAGATCGGCAGTACTGAACGCTCGTCCTTGACGATGCACTCCGCTATGCGTCCCACTGCCATTGCGATGCCGTAATAGGTGGCGCCCTTGCGGCGGATGATCTCATACGCGCTGTCACGCACCTGCCGGTAAACGTTTTCTTTACGCAGCGGACGTTCGCGCAGGCGGGAAAAATCCTCCAGGTCCAGACCGGAGATGTTCGCCTCGCTCCACACCGCCAGCTCGCTGTCGCCGTGCTCGCCGATGATAAAGGCGTGAACATTCCGGCTGTCTACGCCCAGTTCTTCGCCCAGCAGCTGCTTGAGGCGTCCGGTATCCAGCACCGTGCCGGACCCGATCACCCGCTCCCGGGGATAGCCCGACAGCCGCCACGCCGTATGGGTCAGCACGTCCACCGGGTTGGACACTACCAGTAAAATCCCGCCGAAATCACGGGCCGTGATCTCGCGGATGATGCTCTCCATAATGAATATATTTTTGCCGATCAGGTCCAGACGGGTTTCTCCCGGCTTCTGGTTGGCCCCGGCAGTGATGACCACCAGGCCGCAGTCGGCAATATCGTCATAGCCGCCGGCGGTGATCTCCATAGCGCGGCCATAGGGCAGGCCGTCGCTGAGGTCAATGGCTTCTCCCTCTGCTTTCTCCCGGTTCATATCCAGCAGAACCAGCTTTGTGAAAAGCCCCTGCTGGAGGAATCGAAACGCAATGGACGCGCCGACAAAGCCGCAGCCGATAATGGCCGCTTTTCTCGGGTCAGTAATCATAAATAATAGACGCTCCTTTCTGAAATACTCTCTTAGTAGTTCCGCTTTTGCGGAAAGTTATACAGTCTGGCAGAACTTTCCTGAACTGCCGGATTTTGCGGCTTGCATAACGGAGGCCCGTTTCGGTACAATAGGGGTATTGTCAGAGAGGAGTTTGACTGATGAGCTTACTGCGATTGATTTTGACGTTTCTCTGTGCGCTACTGCTGTCGTCCACCGCGCACGCCGTATGTGTGGGGTACTATTACGGCGCGGCGGCGTCCGAATGCCCGCCTGAGCGCATCCGGGCGGGACTGCTGACCCAGATCAACTATGCCTTTGCGGAGATTGACCCGGATACCTGGACGCTGACGCTGGCAGATCCCGTCCGGGACCGGAAAAATCTGGCCGGACTTCGGGCGCTGCGGCAGGAGAATCCGGAGCTGAAAATCGTGCTCACCGCAGGCGGCTGGGACGGCTCCGTCTGGTTTTCCGACACAGCTTCCTCCAAAACACGGCGGGAGACCTTTGCAAAGAGCTGCGCCGCACTGGTACGGGAGGAGGATCTGGACGGCATCGATATCAACTGGGAATATCCGGTCTCCGGAGGCACAGCCGGGACGCACCACCGGTCCGCGGACCGGGAGAATTTCACGCTGCTGCTTCAGGCGGTGCGTGGGGAGCTGGACCTGCTGGGGGACGGCTATGTGCTGACCGCTACGGGAGCCGCCGAAACCGGATTCCTCAAAAAAATAGAACCGTCCGCGGCGGCGGACGTGACGGACTATATCTTTTTAATGGCGTATGATTTCAGCGGTCCCTGGGAGACGCGGACGGGCTTTAACGCGCCGCTGGACAGTATCCGCAAAAGCGCCGGCGCATACTTACAAGCCGGTATCCCTGCTGAAAAACTGGTGCTGGGGATGCCGCTGTACGGCTACCGCTATGAAGGTGTGAACGGCAGCAGCGGCGGTCTGAACAGCCCGTTCAAATCCGCCGCATCGATTACATATGACGCGGTGCTAAACAAGTATCTGCCAGCCTTTTCCGTACAGCGCAGCCCCTCCGCACAGGTGCCCTATCTGTATCAGGACGGCGTGTTTTTGTCCTACGACGACCCGGAATCCATTGCCGCAAAAGCGGCCTTTGCCAGAGAAGCAGGTCTTGCCGGGATCGGTTTCTGGGAGCTGAGTCAGGACCCCGGCGGGACGCTTCTTGCCAGTGCCACCGCCGCGTTTGCCGGACGGGCTTTTCGGGATGTTGCGCCGGGCGTCTGGTACGCAGACGCGGCAGAGGAGGTTTTCCGGGTAGGCTGGATGACTGGCACGGCAGAGGGAATTTTTTCGCCTGACGCGCCTGTGACAAGGGGAATGTTTGCAGCGATTCTGTACCGTATGGAGGGTGAACCGGCCGCGGCGGGAGCGTCCTTTCCCGACGTGCAGCCGGACAATTACTATGCCGCAGCGGCGGCCTGGGCCGCGGAAAACGGGATTGTTAAAGGCTATGCGGACGGCAGTTTCCGTCCGGACAAAGCGGTTACGCGGGAACAGCTGGCGGCGATGCTTCAACGGTACGCGGTGTATCGGGGATATGATGTCAGCGCTGTGGATAGCCTGGAGGGCTTCCAAGACGCGGAACAGGTCAGCGGCTATGCCCGGGACGCCGTATCGTGGGCGGCAGCCGAAGGACTGCTGCGGGGCAGGACAAAAGATCTGCTGGTGCCGGGCGGGACGGTATCCCGGAGCGAAACCGCAGTTATTTTGATCCGTTTAGCCGAAAAAATACTGAAATAACCGGCCCAAAACTCTCGCATATCAGACATATATGCGGGAGTTTTATTTATGGTACTTCCCGCCCTCCAAGATCTGAAACCCCCGGTAAAGCTGTTCCAACAGCATGACGCGGGCCAAGTGGTGGGGGAAGGTCATGGGGGACATACTGAGCTGAACCCCCGCCTCGCTTTTGACCGATGGGTGCAGGCCATACGACCCGCCTATCAGGAAAACCAGCCGCTTTTCCCCGCGGTTTGACCAAGTATCAAGCTGACGGGCCAGCTCCTCGCTGGAGCGAAGGCGTCCCTCAATGCACAGGGCGATGACATAGGAAGAGGGAGGGATTTTGGCACGAATCGCCTCGGCCTCTTTCGCCAGCGCCCGCTGGATACCGGCGGGGGCCGGGGCGTCGGGCAGACGCTGCTCCGGCAATTCGATGACGGTTAACCGGCAATACCGGCTGAGCCGTTTGACATACTCCGCGGCGGCCTCCGCATAAAATTTCTCCTTCAGTTTCCCGACGCAGATCATGGTCACTTGCTTCATGGCGTTCTCTCCAGGCGGTAGGCTTTGCTGACGGTCCCGTCGGGCACAACTTCCAGACAGCCTGTCCAGCCTGTTTCCGACAGGGCCTGACGGGCCGCCTGTATCGCCAATGCGGGGGTATTGTTCTCCCGGCTGAGATGCGCCAAAAGGATCGTCTGCGTACCGGCTTTTGCGCTGGCGGCGGCAAAACCGGCGGAATCGGCGTTGCTGAGATGCCCCTCACTGCTGCTGATCCGGACCTTCAGGGAATAGGGATAGGACCCCGCCCAGAGCATATTCAGGTCGTGATTGCTCTCTAAAACCAGCAGGTCAGCCCCTAAAATGCGCCGGGAAGTCTGTGCGGGTATGTAGCCGGTGTCGGTCAGATAACCGATCCGTCCGTCGGGAGTGGTAAAGTGGAAGGCGGAGCTTTCGGGACAGTCGTGGCTGGTGGGGAGCACGTCAACGTCGATGTCCGGCCAGTGGAGGACGCCGTTCAGGGGAACGGTATGCGCCGTCAGGCCGTCAACGGAGCGGGCCAGCTGCCGTGCCGTACCGGGGGTGCAGTATACAGGGGTATGGTATTTGCGGGTATAGACTGCCAGCCCCTTTTTATGGTCATTATGTTCATGGGTAATCAGGATTGCCGTCAAATCGCCGGGGTTCAGCCCCACGGAGGAGAGAGACTGGCAGATCCGGCGGCAGGAGATTCCCATATCAATCAGTAACCGGGTCTGTCCGGAGACCACCAGAGCGGCGTTCCCGGACGAACCGCTTGCAAATGTGCGGAAAGTCGTCATAATTCGTCAAAATGAGCGCCGGAAACGGTCAGAAAATCAGCCTGCGTTGCCGACGGCCAACTGCTCCTCCTCGGGGAATTCGAGGGCGCGGATGCTGCCGCCTATGGAACGGATCTTGCCGATCACGTCCTCATAACCGCGTTCGATATACTGCACATTGGAGATCTCGCTGATGCCCTGGGCGGCCAGCGCGGTAATGAGCATGGCGGCTCCGGCCCGGAGGTCGCACGCCTCCAGCTGCGCACCGCTGAGCCGCTCCACGCCCTCAATAATCGCCAGATTGCCGTTTACCTGAATCTGTGCGCCCATGCGTTTGAACTCGTCGGTGTACCGGAACCGGCTGTTCCAGACACTGTCGGTGATGACGCTGGTGCCGTTTGCCAGACAGAGGGCGGCGGCGATCTGGGGCTGCATGTCTGTCGGGAACCCAGGATAGGGCATGGTCTTGATATTGGTGCGCTGGAGGGGGCCGATACGGCTGACTAACAGGCTGTCGTCGATTTCCTCAATATCCACGCCCATTTCCGTCATTTTTGCGCTGATACAGTCCATATGCTTGGGAATGATATTACAGATGCGGATTTCACCCCCGCAGGCGGCCACTGCGGCCATATAGGTTCCGGCCTCGATCTGGTCGGGGATAATGGAGTAGGAGCCGCCGGAGAGGCAGTCCACGCCGCGGACTTTTATCACGTCTGTACCCGCGCCCATAATATTTGCGCCCATTGAGTTCAGGAAATTGGCCACATCGACAATATGCGGCTCTTTTGCGGCGTTTTCAATAACGGTCATACCGTCGGCGAGGGCGGCGGCGAGCATGATGTTAATGGTCGCGCCGACGGACACTTTATCCAGAAAGATATTCGCGCCTTTGACGCGGCCTCCGGCGGCCTCGGCGATGACAAAGCCGCTCTGGGTATCGACCTGCACACCCAGCGCACGAAAGCCCTTCAAATGCTGGTCAATGGGACGGGTGCCGCCAAAGTCGCAGCCGCCGGGCAGGGCTACGTCGGCGGCGCCAAAGCGTCCCAGGAGCGCGCCCAGCATATAGTAGGAAGCGCGGCAGCGCCGGGCGCTTTCGTAGGGGACGCGGCCGTTGCGCAGGCGGGAGCAGTCGATTTCGACGGCGTGTGGGTTCATAAAGCGCACCTTTGCGCCCAAATCCTGCAAGATTCCCAACAGAAGCGCAACGTCGCTGATCTGGGGAATATTTTCGATCCGGCAGGGGCCGCTGACCATCAGGGCAGCGGGAATGATAGCAACCGCGGCATTTTTTGCGCCGCTGATATGGATTTCTCCAAACAAGGGACGACCGCCCTCGACAATATACTTGGTCAAAGAATTGCACCTCTTTGTTAATATATCAATCTATCAGCCAGGTAAATACAGTGTACCCAGCCAGAATCACTTCATACCGCCAATCCGCGGCAATCGGTGGGCATAATCACAGATAATAATAAGTATAACAGGTTTTTCCATAAAAGCAATAAGGAAATACTGGATTTATTCATAAATTTTTAATATTTACCGCTTATAATTTGGGGACATCTGTGCATGGACTCCGGTTTTCGCCAAAGGAGTGGGATTATCCCGCAAAACAGCCTGTGAACCGGCGCTTTGGAGCGGTTTGCCGGACTCTCTTTATTCCTGTCAGGCTGCCAAAAATTTCTGTGTAAAGGGCGGAACTTTTTTGTGGCCCTGCCCGTCATAAGGACAACAAACCAAGAAAGGACATCAATCAATGATGAAACACACTCTGAAAACAGTTTCCGCAGCATTCTGCACAGCCCTCCTGCTGACCGTTCCGGCCTTTGCCGCCGGTGCCGCAGATATGCCTGCGCCCAAAGACCCCCTCCCCATTACGGCGGCGGCGGATGTGCTAACCCAGGTAAGCGTAACCGGCGCGGTCACAAAGCAGGAGGACGGTTCCCTGTTCCTCACCGACGGCGTACTGGGCGACGTCGCTGTACATCTTCCGGAAGGCGTCCCCTACATTGACGGCACAACCGGCGGGCCGCTGGACTTCACAAACCTGAAGGACGGCGACACACTGCAAATCTGGGTCGGGCCTGCGATGACTATGAGCCTGCCGCCGCAGATGACAGCGGAAGTGGTGATCGGAAACGTTCCCGCTGAGAACGCCCCGAAATATGTGAAAATCACCGCCCCGGCCATTCTCCCCGCTCCTGCGGGAACGGAACGCCGTATTCCCATTGCGGGCGGAGAGCTGACCGTTTTGGACAGCGCGAAAGTGACCCCCTATCTGACAAAGGAGATCGTTACAGTAGCGGATCTGGTCCCCGGCACAAAAATTTTAGCCTGGAGCGGCGCGGACAAAAAGGTCAATAAAGTGGTGCGTCTTTCCAACGAGTATCTTGGCTACATGACCGCCAGTGCAGACGGCACCGTGCTTCTGAACGGCGAAGAACTGCCGGTAAAGGCCCGCGTGCTTCAGGTGGAGGACGAGGCGTATCTGTATCTGCCCCTGCGTGCGGCAGCGGAAGCGGCCGGGTATGACGTCGGCTGGGAAGCCGGAAGGGGCGCGGTGATCTCGCAGTATGGCACAGAGCTGTTTTCGGTACAGAACGGCAGCGAAGTGGTTCAGACGCCGGACGGTGAACGCGGTCTGACCGGCGGCTGTGTGGTAGACGGCGGCGTGACCTATCTGCCCGCCAGCGATATGGCCGAATTCCTGAACCTGTATTTCTACCACTCATAAGCGGAAAAGGACAGCGCCGGAGAGACCTTCTTTGGCGCTGTCCTCTGCTATAGAAGGACCTTGACTATGAAGTATTTGATAGATTTTGCAGCTTTGGCTCTTTTATATGGTCTAATTTTTTTCGGCAAATGGCGCGCCAAAGGCAAAGATATATTGCTTGTCAACACACTTATGTATATATATCTTTCATTTGTGCTTTACTTTACCCTGATGCCGGTCATCATATCTATTCCATTTGTTTTTAATCACCCCTATAAACCCATGAATTTAGTGCCGTTTATAGATGTAACCGCAAGGAGAGGGGATTTCTTCAGGCAGGTAGTATTGAACATTCTTATGACCATACCATTTGGATTCCTGTTTCCGTTAGCCCGAAATAGAACCGGTAAATTCATCAAAACGGTGTTTTTCTGTTTCCTGATGAGCTTGGGTATTGAACTTTTACAGCCGCTCATCCATGGTTCCAGATCGTCGGATGTCACCGATTTAATAACGAATGTCACCGGCGGGATGCTCGGATATGGTTTTTATGTGATTTTCAAGCCGGTTACATTTTGGATTTTAGATCATCTGAAATCCCGGTGAGGGAGTACACAATCCAGTATACCGGTGAATCCCGGGTCCGGGCAGTTATCCGTCATGGATAGCTGCCCAGCCGTGTATTCTGTCAGAAGGGAAAGAGGGAGAATTTTCTTCGCCGGTTGTATTTTCCTGCGGCGCATGATATACTAGCCGTGTACATCCAAGACTGAAAGTAAGGAGCGTAGACTGTTTGAAAATCGTGGTATTGGCCGGGGGGCTGTCCCCGGAACGTCAGGTATCGCTGGTGTCTGGTCAAAATATCTGCCTCGCCCTGCGGGAGCTGGGCCATGACGCTGTGCTGATCGATATGTTTTTAGGTCTGGAAAATCCAGACCTTCCCCTGCATGCTCTTTTCTCCGCCCCCGACGGCCTCTGCGGCGGTTATGTCATTCAGGCCGGGGAGCCGGACCTGGAAGCAGTGCGCCGGTCCCGGCCCGGCAATTCCCCCAGCATGTTCGGGCCTCATGTGCTGGAGCTGTGCGCGTTGGCGGACATCGTTTTCCTGGGCCTTCACGGCGAGTCCGGCGAGGACGGCCGCATTCAGGCCGCATTTGACCTCCTGGGCATCCCCTACACCGGCGCGGGACATCTGGCCTCTGCAATGGCAATGGATAAGGCCGTTTCCAAGCAGGTCATGGAGCGCGCCGGGATTCTGACCCCTTCCTGGCAGGAACTGACCTATCGGGAGGAGGAGATCCCCCGCTTAACAGACGAATTGCCTGTACCCTGTGCCGTGAAGGTTGTCAACGGCGGCTCCTCGCTGGGAATGGCGCTGCCAGATACACGGGAGGAGCTGTCCGCCGCACTGCGTAATACCCTGCGGTACGGCAATCATATCATTGTGGAAGAAAAAATCAGGGGCCGGGATTTTACGGTCGGCGTTCTGGGGGACCGGTATCTTCCGGCGGTGGAGATCGTCCCGCAGTCCGGAGAATATTTTGACTATGTGGCAAAATATCAGAGGGACGGCAGTCAGGAAATCTGCCCTGCCCGCATCACGGACGAACAGTGGAAAACAATGGGTGAAACTGCCCTCAGGCTTCACCGCGCACTGGGCCTGGAGGTTTACTCACGTGCAGACTTCATTCTGGGCGAAGACGGGCGGATATGGTGTCTGGAGACCAACACCCTGCCCGGCATGACCCCCGGAAGTCTTCTGCCCAAGGAGGCCGCGGCAATCGGGATGTCCTATGCCGGTCTGTGCGCGGAAATTCTGGAACTGTCCCTGAAAAAATCGGAGAAAGGCAGGTAATCCATATGGTACCGGCAACAGCCGCAGAAGTTTGCGGCGCCGTCCGCGGCACACTATGCGGGGATGCGTCCCGCGTCATCTCCAACATCTCCACCGACAGCCGTACAACCGGTCCTGGGGATTGGTTTGTCCCGCTGTCCGGCGAACGCTTTGACGGTCACGACTACATTGATAAGGCTCTGGACGCCGGAGGCGTTGGGTGCTTCTGCGCACGCCTGCCGGAAAATCTGCGGCCGGATAAAACCTATATACTGGTGCAGGATACCAAAACCGCTCTGCGGGATCTGGCGTCCTGGTATCGGGGACAATTTGATCTGCCCGTAATACAGATTACCGGCAGTATGGGGAAAACGACCCTTAAAGAATTGCTGGCTGGGATTTTGTCGCAGCGGTTCTGTACGCTGAAAACCCCCGGAAACCTCAACGGCGATATCGGCGCACCTTTGACCCTGCTGTCCCTGAAGCCGGAGCATCAGGCGCTTGTGATCGAAACCGGTATGGATGAATTTGGGCAGATCCGATGGCTGGGGGAAGCGATTCGTCCGGATATTGCGATGATTACGAATATCGACGATGTTCATCTGTCCCATTTCAGCAGCCGGAAGGATATCCTCAAAGCCAAAGCGGAAATTTTTGAGAATCTGCGTCCCGGCGGTCTGGCGCTTCTGAACGGAGACGACGAGCTGCTCAACACCCTCCGCCCAGACTGCGAAACCCTTTTTTGCGGCTTCGGAGGTTTTCCGGGCGTCTCCTATCACACAACGGCGGAAAATTTCCAATGGCTTGATATGGAGAGCTTTCGGACCACCATTGTGACCCAAAAGGACCGGTATGATCTGACGGTTCCTTCTCCCGCCAGCCATATGGCCGGACACGCTGCGCTGGCTGTTACGGCCGCCGAACGGCTGGGGCTGACAAAAGAGGAAATCATCCGCGGCGCCGCCGCCTACGCCCCGGCGGATAACCGTCTGCGGCTGGAGCATCTGCCCGGGGGCCGGGTGATGATTAACGACAGCTACAATGCAAATCCCACTTCTGTACGGGCAGACGTGAGTATTCTGGCGCGGCATCCCGGCAGAAAAATCGCCCTGCTGGGTGATATGACCGAACTGGGCAGCGCCGAGGAATCAGGACATCAGCGTGTGGGGACGTGGGTCGGCCGGCGCGGAATCGACGTTCTGTTGGCGGTGGGACCGCGCAGCAAACAGTGGATGATCCCTGCCGCAGAGGAGGCCGGGTGCCCGGATGTACGCTGGTTCGAGGACCGGGAAGCGGTGAAGGCGGTTTTGCCGGAGCTGTTCGGGCCGGGAGACGCCCTGCTGCTGAAAGCGTCCCATTTCTTCGGTCGCTTTGATTTACTGGCGGATTATCTGCGGCAGTATCCTTTTTGAACACTTCATTTTACAAAACGATAAATGGTAAAAAATCATGATTGAAATCAGCGTCAATGGGCTGAAGAAGTCCTTTGAAATAGGAAGCAATATTTTAGACGGCCTGACCTTCCAGGTGGAGACGGGGGAGCGCGTGGGACTGCTGGGACGCAACGGTGCCGGAAAGTCCACCCTCTTCCGCATCCTCACCGGGGAACTGGAGGCCGATGAGGGCGATGTTGTCATTGCCAAAAACCGCCGTCTGGGCCTGATCTCCCAAATCCCGGTCTATCCCGGCGGCTACACGGTAGACGATGTGCTGCACACCGCCTTTGCCCGGCACCAAAAATTAGCCGTGGAAATGGAGCGGCTGACTGCCGCAATGGCCGGCGGCGACAGCAGCGAACAAACTTTAAAGCGTTATGGTGAGCTGGCCGCAAAATTTGAGGGCATCGGCGGCTACGACACCGATACAGCCGTAGGAAAAGTGGCCAACGGTCTGTCGATCTCCAAAGAGATGCGTGCCCAGCTTTTCGACAGCCTCTCCGGCGGTGAAAAAACCCGGGTAAACCTGGGCCGCCTGATCCTGGAGGACACCGATATTCTATTGCTGGATGAGCCTACCAACCACTTGGATCTGCACGCGGTGGAGTGGCTGGAGGATTATGTGCGGCATTTTAAGGGGACGGTGGTCGTCATCAGCCACGACCGGTATTTTCTGGACCGCACCATTAACCGCGTCATCGAGGTCTGCGGCGGCAAGGCGGAATTTTACCCCGGCAATTACAGCTTTTACGCCATTGAAAAAGAGCGGCGCTATCTGGAAAAGCTGCGCCGTTACCAGAAGGAACAGGCCGAGATCCAGCGTCTGACCGAAACCGCAACAAAAATGCATGAACACGGTACTGAGCTGCTCCATAAACGCGCCTTCTCCATTGAGCGGCGGATCGAACGCATCCGGCAGACAGAAAAGCCTGTCAAGGCCCGCACCATGACCAACCGTTTCGGAGAAAAGGAATTTTTCGGGGACGAGGTCATGCACATCAAAGACATGAGCAAAGCCTATGGGGAACGGATACTGTTCGGCGGCGTGGACCTGCGTGTGGAGGGCGGGGAACGAATCGCTCTCATCGGTGACAACGGCACCGGCAAATCGACCCTGCTGAAAATCCTGATGAACGAAGAGCAGGCCGGCAGGGGCTCTGTCAAATACGGTCCCACCGTCCGCACGGCCTACCTGCCCCAGATCATCCATTTCGACAACCCCCACAGAAATCTGGTGGACACGATGCTCTACGCCAAACGCGGCATGGATGTCCAGACCGCACGCAACCGTCTGGGCGCATTCAATTTCCGCGGAGAGGATGTGTTCAAGCCTGTCTCCGTTTTGTCCGGCGGGGAACAGAGCCGTCTGCGGCTGTGTATGCTCATGGATGAGGAGATTAACCTTCTGGTGCTGGACGAGCCTACAAACCATTTGGATATCGACAGCCGGGAGTGGATCGAGGAAGCCGTGGAAGCCTACGAGGGAAC
Source organism: uncultured Clostridia bacterium (assembly GCA_947177005.1). GTDB lineage: Bacteria > Bacillota > Clostridia > Oscillospirales > Oscillospiraceae > Pelethomonas. The sequence continues at coordinate 11,801 of CAMWSZ010000022.1, forward strand.
GCTGCTTTTTGTCAGCCACGACCGGTACTTTATCAACCGCTTCGCCACCCGTGTCTGGGAACTGGAAAACGGTGTGATTACTGATTATCCCGTCCCCTTCGGACGCTACCGGGAGATCAAAGAACGGGAAAAGCTGCTGGCAAATTCCCAGCCCCAGCAAAAAATAGGTAAAAAGGCGGACAAGCCCAAAGGAAATAAGCTCCAGCAGACCGCCCGAAAGCAGCTGGCCATTTGTGAGCGCGATATGGAAAAATTGGAAGCCAGCATCAAGGCTTTGGAGGCGGATCTGGAGGCCAATGCCTGTGACTATGAGAAATACAGCGTGCTGTACGCACAAAAAGAAGCACTGGACGCACAGCTTGCGGAATTAATGGAGCACTGGGAACGGCTGGCCGAGGAAGCGGAGGGATAGCAAACGCATATGCGGGTGAAGGAAACAGTCTGTTATATTTTGGCAGTCCTCTCTTTGGCGATGGGCGCACTGCTGCGCTATGTATACACTGCCGTGCGTTTTACAGGATTTCTGTTCTGGTGCGCGGCGGCGGTGCTGGTCCTCTATGCCCTGCTGGACCGCTGGGAACAGCGTCACGTCTGGGCCAAGTGGTGCAAGCGTATTTTTCTGATATTGCTGCTGGCAGGGGTAATGTTCTTTACCGTTCTGGAGGCGCGGGTCGTCTCGCAGGCACGGACCGACTGGTACACGGAGCCGGAGGCAATCGTTATACTGGGGGCCGGGGTCAACGGCAGGGAGCCGTCCCTGAGTCTGGAGAAGCGTCTGGAGACCGCCCTCTACTACATCGGCCAGACGGATATCCCTGTGATCGTCACCGGTTCGCAGGGCCCCAATGAAGAGATCAGCGAGGCGGCGTGCATGGCCTTCTGGCTGGCAGACCACGGCGTCCCGGCGGACCGCCTCCTGCTGGAGGAACAGGCCAATACCACGGTGGAAAACGTGCGGTACTCCAAAGAGATCCTGACGGCCCTCGGCGTTCCCGCGGACGCGCCGGTGGCACTGGTCACCAGCGATTACCACCTGTGCCGCACCATGTATCTGTGGGGGGAGGGCGCGGTGCCGGTGGCGGCCGGTATGCCGGACGGGTACTGGCCCATGACCCTCAATTACTATGTCCGGGAAGCCTTTGCGCTGGCCGCCGTCATGGTTTCGCATATTTTTTCTTGAAAGTTAAAGGTATCAACTGCCTGAATCCCTTGAATTGCAACGGTTTCAGGGGTTCGGGCGGTATTTGGTACACAAAAGGTACACAAGTTTTTGTTTCTGCACAAGAACGATAAATCGGTATTTGAAAGGAGTGTATGCCATGATTGAAGTGAACTTCTATGACCGTGCAGATGATAAATTATTGAAGTTTGCAGTTATTATTTCTAAAACACACGGTAAATGGGTCTTTTGTAAGCATAGGGAACGAGATACATACGAAGTGCCTGGCGGACACAGAGAAGATGGAGAAGATATTTTGACAACCGCTAAGCGAGAATTGCGTGAAGAAACAGGTGCGGAAGATTTTGTTATAAACCCAATTTGTGTGTACTCTGTAAAAGGGAAAACAAGAGTAACCGAAAACCCTGATGAGGAAACATTTGGTATGCTTTTCATTGCCGATATCGTTTCTTTCAAAGAATTTCACAGTGAAATAGAAAAGATTTTAATTACGGATCATCTTGTTGATAATTGGACATATCCTCTTATTCAACCCAAATTATTGGAGGAAGCTAAAAAGAGAGGATACCTATAAATTCCAGTTTATCAAGAAGTTTGTTTCCATTAGACTGGTACACAACTTAGTACACAACCGAAGCTGATTCAAACTGCTTGAAACTGTATCAGCAAAGGCAGCGGAACACTGGAAATGCTCGAAACTACACGGCATTGAGCAGGTCTGAACCAGCGCCCCATAATTGAAAGTTAAAGGTATCAGCCACCCGAACCCCTGCGGTGTAGCGGTTTCAGAGAATCGGGCAGCAACAGGTACACAAAAGGCACTCAGGTTTGCAAATCATACTTGGCCCTTCTTGATGTTACGCTGGATTATATAGGAGGAAATATTGCGATGATAGTCAAAGGTTTGGAGTGGACATTTGATACGGTAGCTTCTGCCTATGAGAAGTTTCGCCCTGGGTATATTGATGAACTTTATAAGATGATATTCGATTATACGGCTTTGAACAAGTCTTGCCGTGCAGTAGAGGTAGGAATTGGCGGTGGTCAGGCAACACTGCCGTTTTTGAAAAGTGGATGTAATCTGACGGCTGTTGAATATGGTGAGCAGTTTTCTAAACTGTGCCAGGAAAAATTTAGGAAATATCCGAATTTCTCTGTCATAACAGGCAAATTTGAGGATGTGAATTTTTTAGATGATACATATGATTTGGTCTATTCCGCCTCGGCATTTCATTGGGTCCCAGAGAGCATTGGATATGCAAAAGTGTTCTCAATGCTGAAACGCGGCGGTGTGTTTGCCAGATTCGCCAATCATCCTTATCGAGCCAAAGATAATTTACCGCTTTCGAAAGAAATGGATAGAATTTATAGTGAGTATTATTATAAATTCTATAATAAGAAACAGGAAACGCCAGCAGAATATAATGAGGAACAAGCTATACAGAGAGCAAAAATTGCAGAAAAATACGGCTTTATTGACATAAAATATGCCCTGTTTTATAGAACACGAACTTTTTCGGCAAGTGAATATTGTATATTGCTGGGAACATATTCTGATCACATTGCAATTGAGGAAAGTATAAGAAAAGAATTTTTCTCAAAGATTGAGGATGCAATTAATAATTATGGCGGCTCAATCACATTATATGATACTATTGATTTGCAGCTTTCGAGAAAACCATAAAATTAAACTTATTAAGGAGTCTGCAAAAGCAGGTCTTCACCCATAACTAGGATTGAAAGGCTGCAAATCCCGGATTTCCGCCCGGTAACGAATGAAAGGATCTCAATGAGAAATAGTATTGATTGCGGGGAGGAATGCAGCATGTATATATTGTGCGTCTACTACAGCCGCACGGGAAATACCGAAAAACTGATGAAAGAGATTTCTCAGGAATTGAAATGCGAGTGCGTCAGGCTGGACGACGGCGTGGACCGCAGCGGAACAGGCGGCTGGCTGAAAAGCGGTATGCAGGCAATGGCCCTGGAGGTCCCGGCGGTGAAGGAATTCCGTACCGTTCTGCCCGTCAGCGCCTACGATCTGGTCATTATCGGCACCCCGGTGTGGGCCGGACGGTGCAGCGCGCCGGTACGGAGTTTTTTGCAGAAAAACGGGAATAAAATCCGTAAGGCGGCCTATGTCATCACCAGAGACAGCGACGTGCGCTATGAAGAGGTGTTTGAGCAGATGGACCTCTATCTCTCCGCGCCACATATCGCCGCCGTCACCATTCGCCCGGGAAGCGTGGGCTCCACCTTCTGGCGGGATGAGTTTCTGACTGCCGTTCGCGGAAAGGAGAAGTGATGTTATGCTGGAGAAGCTGCGGGACATTGAGGCCCGGTACGACGCCCTGTCCAGCCAGCTGGAGGACCCGGCCACCTATGCAAATCCGGACCTGCTGCGCCGTCTGACACGGGAGCAGAAGGAGCTGGAAGCGGTAGTAGAGGCATACCGCGCCTACCGCAAAGCGGAACAGACCGCCATTTCCGCCCAGGAGCTGTGCGGCGACCCGGAGCTGCGGGAAATGGCGCAGGAGGAACTGCGCACCGCGCGGGAAACAATGGAGCGCCGGCGTGAGGAGCTGCGGCTGCTCCTGCTGCCCAAGGACCCCAACGACAGCCGCAATGTGGTTATGGAGATCCGGGGGGGCGTCGGCGGGGAGGAGGCCATGCTGTTTGCCGCGGACCTGTTCCGGATGTACGTGATG
>CAMWSZ010000023.1 GCA_947177005.1 uncultured Clostridia bacterium
GATAATCTACCGGCGGAAATAACAGGATGACCGGTATTTTCCTTTCTGCCATCCGCATGAGTGTTTTTTTCATAAAAACCACACTCTCGTCATCCTTGCGCAAACGATACATATATTTCAGTTTATATACTTTTCTTTGGGCTTCCAGAGTATTCTCAGCACTAGTTGGATCTGCTCCCTTTTTACTCCGCTCTAAACGAGCCTCGACCTTCTGCAAATAGTCCCGTATCTCTTGATCTTCCGGAGTTAAAGCCAGCAACTGTTCCAAAAATTGTATATGCTGTTCATAATTTTGAGTTCCCACCATTAGAGGTGCGTAAGGAGATATTGATGACACCTCTACTATTATAATAATAAAGCGAGGCTGGTTCTTCTGAAGCTGTAGGCAAGTGTTGATAGCATGATAAAAGATTGGGGGATAAAATCCGGGGAGTGTACAAAGTCTGCTCTTTCCCCCAAACATCTGGTCCCTCATTACTTCTCCAAGAGACGAAAGCACTTCTTCGTGTTCTAAAACATAAGAGGATGCTACACAGCAGCCAAAAAGCAGCGAATAATCTGATGCAGGCGTTTTCAAATCCTCAATTATATCCAAATAATCTGTAAGGAAAAAGTCCAAGTTAAAATAGTCAATATTCTCTTTTCGGCCTGAATCGTTTAATTGTGCAAGAATGGACCTGCCTTTTTCAACCGGACACAAAAATATACATTTCCCCTCATATCGATCTGCCTCCGCAAAGCTCAGCACCGTGCAGTCCTCAATTTTGCTGCCCTGCTTGTTCACATTATTATCTACAAAATAGATATCCGGCAATTGAAAATGTCTTAATAGCCATAATAAACTACAGCCCCGGACACCAGCACCGAAAATAAAAATTCTGGACTGACGCAGCTCATTCATATGTTCTTGAATAAAGTTTTTAAAATAGAGCAAATGGGACCTCTGCATGATCTGCATTTGGGCATCCATTGAGGATCAAACTCCTTTCAAAACGGTTCGGGCAATTGTTTCAGCTGTCGCAAAATTTTCAGGTTCAATCAGTTCCTCAGGAATACGGATATCCAATTCTGTCTCCAGTTCCATAAGCAGCTCAAATAGTTCTACCGATGTAAGAATTCCGCTTTCAATCAATTCCGTTTCCGGCTCAATGCAGGCAAATGGACAGATTCTCAGCAAAATTCTTATGACCGTTTCCACTTTGTTCATCAAAAGGTACCTCTCTAATATTTTTTGTAATATTGTCCAGCTGGTAACTGGAATGCAGTCATTTTGGCGCACGGCAGAACAGATAAACTTGACAGGCAGAGTTCACCGGGTCTGGAACTTTTTTCTCCAAGTGGAATCCCTTCGATGTCATCAGCTCCGAAATCTGCGTATCGCTGAGATCGCTGACATAAGCAGAGGCCCGCCGTCCCTTGATATCCGGGAAATTTTCAATGCCCAAATAAGAAAGTATCACCATTTTATTGGTATGATTACATACATGGGTAAGCAACTGTTCAGCAGTAAAAATAAATTCCAATACGCCGGAACAGACCGCTGCATCCGAGCGAATATCCGGAAATTCTCCGGAATTTAAATCACACAGAATTGTCTGTTCATTTCTGCGTATATAATCTACCGGAAAGTATTCCACTTCCGGCGGCACATACTCGCGCAGATACATTCTGCCCGCACCATAGTCAACAATCGACCGGATATCTGCCGTAATCCATTCCGAAAACATTTCTACACGAAAGCGCATAAGGTCCCAATCAATATTATTATCCAGATCTGCCCACAGAATATTTTCCGGCATAAATAACTGGTAAGATAAAATACGGCTCTGATCGATTCCAAGCCGCTGCAATTCAACAAATATTTCCTCATAATAAATAATAGAGGAGATCACAATGTTCGCATCAGGATACAGCTTCTGTATTGCCTGCGGTAAAATGACGGCTGTATTAGTTTCTTTTTTTCTGTTTTCCGCGTTTTTGTCTGCAAAGATATAGGTGATCCGGTTTTCATCACACCACTTGGCAATACGCAGCCCGGCTCCCCCCATTCCGTACAGAACAAGAGGCGCAGAGCGCAGCAACGCGATCAGCTCCTCCGGTTTTTTAGGCTGAATAATCAAAAAAATCCCCCCTTACTGCTTTTTACAGAACAAGTACTGCGTATCAATTTTATTTGCAGAGTCTGGTCTTATCGCTTCCAGCTTGAAACCATACTTAGAGAGCATTGCTTGCAGTTCCTGCTGTGTAAAATCGTTCATGTAACCGGAGGCCCGCCGCCCTGTCACATTAGGAAATGTATCCAGCGTCACATAGGATAGAATGATCGTTTGCAGCGTATGGGTACAGAGATGCTCCAGCAATTCTGGTGCATGTGTAATAAAGATCAAGGTTGCCGTACAAACCGAAACGTCGGCTTTGATATCAGGCAATCTGTCTTGATCGAAATCACAGATGATCGTTTCCTGCGAGCGCTTAATATAATCAATAGGATAATAGGCAGTTGCAGGAGCCAGGTATTTTTTCAGATTCAGTTTTCCTTCACCATAATCCGCAACTGACCTCACTCCAGCCGGTATCCATTCTGCAATGTCTTTTACACGGCCTGTATGTGTCCCCCATACCACAGCATCTTCCAGATCTTTCCAGGTAATCCGTTCTTGAAAAAACATCTGATAAGATAAGATCCGCTTTCTGTCGATTCCAAGACGCAGCAATTTTTCAACGATCTCATCGTAATACAGAATAGACGAAATCACGATATTGGCATCAGACCATTTTTCCGGTAACATTTCCGGCAGCACAATTTTTTTTTGAGTAGCTCCCTGCTTCTGCACAGCATTTTGATCTGCAAAAATATATTCGATTTGATTTTCATCGCACCAGCGTGCTATACTGACTCCAGCTCCGCCAAACCCATATAAAACAAGCGGTTTTTCCTTTAACGCCAAAGCCAGTTTCTGCGGTTCCCGGGGCTTAACAATCATTAAAACTACTTCTTTCCTCTCAATTCCTGTACTAAGGAAATGATATTTTCCACTGTTGCAAAATTCTCTTTTGTAATCGCTTCGTCAGGCACCTCAATATTATAGGTATCCTCCAACAGCGTCAGAAAGGCAAAAATCTCTAGAGAATCTAAAATGCGTTCCTCCATCAGCAGGGTGTTCTCGTTGATTTCTGCGTAAGGATTGATTTCTTCCAGCAAACATTTTATCTCTTCATACATTGTTCTCTAACGCTCCATTTGTTTTCCCGCCGGATAACGCTTTGCGTATGGATCTACCCCGATTCCACAGCAGTACTGACATCCGGGATTAAAGTCTGTATCTCTCATTTCCAGTAAACGCTTCTGTTTTTCTGCCGCAGGAATATTCTCGTCCGTAAGATCCAGTGTCAGCACATCCTCTAACGGCTGTGCGCCAATACGATACCGGCAATAGGGCATTGCACATAAGGTTAGAAGGTGTCCGTATATCACGAAGGGCCGCCGGTCCGGCCTGCCGTTTGCGCAATGCATAAATTGTATTTGCGCAGCCTCTTTACTGATTTTTTCTTTTCTTGGCGACCAGTCGATCCAGCCATTCATGTGAGCATCCACGCCGTAATATTTGCGCACCTGATAGCCGGCACCCCATTGCTTGCAGCGCTCAACATTTTCTTCTACTTTCGTCGAGATATCCGGTCCATAATGGTCAATGAAAAACTGGAATTTATTTGACTTGGATAGAACGGCCAGCAATTTATCCTCAAAACGTACAGAACCGTTTGTCTGAAAATCCACTCTGTCGAATTTTTCCTGATGTTCCAGCAAGAACTCACATAGATCAACAATATTTTTATGTAAAATTGCTTCTCCGCCTGTAAGAGTAATAACCCGAATCCTATCGGTAATCGCAAATAAAGAGATGAGGGACTGTTTTATTTCCACATAATCATAGTCAGTCACTAAACCCAACCGGTAGATTTCCGGAATATATGCGCCACATTTCTCGCACCGCAGTGTACATCTCCATGTCATATGAATAGCCACGCGGGGAATTATGATTTCATCCATATCATTCCACCTGCTCTCCTGGAATAAACCGTTCCATATTTTCATAGATTCCCATGCCGTTGCACCAGGCGCATCCCGGATTAAACTCCGCGTTGCACAATTCCTGCAAGCGTTCATATTTTTCATCCAGCGTCGTAGTGGGATCCGCCAAGTCCACTTGGAGCACATCACTTTCGGGTACAGCTCCAATACGATATCCGCAATAAGGGGTTGCACAAAAAACGAGCAAATTCCCAAAAATGGTAAACAGTCTTCCTCCAGGTCTTCCGGCGGCGCACTTCTGGGAGTGTTCTTTCGCTTTTTCCCGGCACAGCTTTTCCGGCAAAATATTACGGTCAACCCATCCACCCATATGAGCATTTTCCCCATAGTACTCACGAATCGTGTATTTTACATGAAAATCTTTGCACTGCTGTTCAATATTACTGATCTTTTTAGAAATAGGGGGGCCGTAATTATCAACAAAAAGAACCGTTTTTTGCGAATGCGCCAAAGCTTTCAAAACTGTATCCGGAATGTTTAATGTTCCGTTTGTAAATACTTCCAATTTGGAAAACGACTCCTCATATTGTAGCAAGTACTCTATCAATTGATCTAAATATGGATAGAGCATAGGCTCTCCGCCCGTAATGGAGATCAGCCGCACCTGTTCCACCAAACCAAAATAGGTTTCAAAACTGCGCTTGATATCCTCAATCTTGTATTCCGGTACATTTCCCAGCTCATAGAGTTTCGGGATATAAACTGCGCACATCTTACAGCGCAGATTGCACCTCGCCGTAACATGGCAGGAAACCCGGTCCATAACTATCTTTTCCATATTTCCTCTTTCAGCCTCTTTTTCAGGGCTTGTGCGTCAATTTTTCCGTTTGGATTAAGAGGCAGAGATTTTTCCGCAATAATCAATCCCGGCAACATATAACGGGGTAATCTCTGCTTCAGATGTGCGTAAAATTTCTTCTTGTCCAATTTCTCCGGCATGACAAATATGACTATCCGCTTTTTTTCTGTATCATATACTGTACAGCAGTTCTCTACATCTGGCGCAGATAATGCTGCTGTCTCGATTTCACCTAATTCGATTCGATAGCCGCAATGTTTGATTTGAGCATCTTTCCGCCCAACAAACAGCAGCTCCCCTCGATTATTGTATCTGACCAAATCTCCTGTACGGTATATCTTTTCCGGGTACTGGGTATTCAGGGGATTTTGAACAAATGCCTCCTGTGTTTTTTGTGGATCACCATAATAGCCATAGGCCACGCAGCTGCCGCGTACACAAAGTTCACCTGTTTCCCCCTCCGAAACAAGATGATCTTTTTCATTGAACACTAAGATATCTGTGTTTTTACACGCTGTTCCAATCGGCAGACTTTCCCCCTCCTGAAACGGCCGGTCAACAATGTAACATGTACAGTCAACCGCAATCTCAGTGGGGCCGTAAAGATTCGCATATTGTGCTTCAGGAATAAAGCGCTGCCAAATATTCAGTAATTTAACTGGCATAACCTCTCCTGCAAACAGAATTTTCTTTAACTGCTTCAGCTCCGTTTTTTCCAATGCCCCTGAATTTGCTGCTACAGCCATGGCAGACGGCACCCAAAATATTGTATTGATATTATTTTCTTTGATAAAGGTACACAACTGCGCACCTGACAGAAACTTATCTTCTGGTATGATAACAGTTTCTCCTGCATTCTTGAGAGTACTATAAATATCAAGCACCGAATTGTCAAAATAAAACGGAGCCTGATTTCCAAAGACAGTTGTTTCATCAAACGCAAACACATTGCACAGCCAGTCGGTATAATCAATTACTGCACGATGAGGAACTATAACGCCTTTCGGTGTTCCCGTTGAACCGGAGGTAAACATAACATAGAGAATATCTGTATCAATAACAGAGTCTATTATTCGACAAATAACACTATTATCTATAGGCTCCTGCTGCGGTTTATCCAGCAGTAAGTGAGGAAATGAAGAGACAAACTCCTTATGGGAGCTGTCTGTTATGATTAAGGCCGGTTTCAGAATATTTAAGATTTTATCCAAACGTTCCTTGGGCATAGCGGTATCTAGCGGGGTATAAAAATTCCCGCTGTATACAGTTCCCATAAACGCTACAATGCAGTCAACTCCTTTGGGCAGATAGATCCCAACTGGCCGCTTGATGCTATTGTTCAGCAACCGGTAAATTTGACTAGCTAAGCGCTGTGCATAGATATCGAGTTGAGAAAAGGTGACTCTTTTTTTATCATCTCGAAAAGCTGTTTTGTCTGGAAACCGTCTTGCTGCATCTTGCAGATAGTATGCTACACTATTTACCATAATCGTTACCCTCTCTCTGTTTTCAAATATGGCTTCAGTGTCTCAACATCAGCAAGATATTTTATAATTTTTTTCCGTCCACTATATCTACAGGTTTCATCAATTGTATTTGGGGCTGCAAAATCTTCAAGATCAAGAAGATAACTGGCATCTACAACCTCATACTGCAACCTCTCACGTCTCAATAACGCAAACAGTTTTTTAAAATTTGTCTCATATGCTGCTCTGAAATCTGCTCCAAACAGCTTCTCTCCCTGCCAGCAGTTGACCGGTGGGACATACAGCACGACCGGAATGTTATGATCATTCATCATTTTAATCGTTTTTTTTAGATAAATGGCTCCTTCTGCTGTCTCTCTAAACCGAAACAAATAATTAACCTGCATATATAGTTTTTCGTTTTTTTCAGCCACCTTATTATCAAAGGACGCAAACGCCTCCAATTGAAACCGTTCAAACCGCTCCCGCGTCAGATCCGCATAGGCAGCAAAATCCGGATTGGGGTTTTCCGACACCTGAACAAGTCTGCTGATTAACTCTGGATGCTGTGTCCGCGGCATAATGGGGACTTTGGGGGCCATAGTTTCAATCATCAGCAGCAGTAAAAATATGGCAGGCTTTTCGTTACGTTCGATCAGAGACCGGCTGATATGATAGTATGCTTGCTGTCCCATTCCATGCATATCAAGGACTTTGCAGCATTCGCTTCCAGCCTTATTTTTAATCATTGTTCCTAGTGAATTAAAGTTTTCGTCCTCCAGCGCTACATGAGTAAAGGCACAGTCCCCCATTACCAATAGGTAGTCATGGAGCGGCCGCTGATACTCCTCCACATATTGGTCATAGGCTGATACACTAAAGGAAAACCAGTCCTTGTTCTCCTTGAATCCCGCTGCGTTGAGCTGATTATATATTTTGTATGCCCCTTCAGGCGATACCAAAAACACCTGATTCTTCTCTTTACAGGCAGTTTCAAAGGAGACGATATCATAATGTTTGATCAAATTATTTTGTTTCTCCACATTATTATCGACAAAGATAATATTTTGAAATCCATTTTCTTCAAGTATCTTGAGCAGACAGCAACCCCGAATCCCGGCACCAAATATAACAATCCGTTTGTCCCACAGAAGTTTTCTGATATTATTTATTTTGTGTAAAAAGTAGTGGTATACTATGGCGTTTTCTGAAGTGACAGGCCACGCATAATCCATCTTTTTACTCATCCTGACACACCTCCAGACGTTCTAATATTTCTTTTCTATAAGGATCAATTATATCTTTTTGCATTGTGACTGTATTGACCGGAACAAAGCAATCCTGACAGGCCGGATGTTCTCCACGAACAGACCGCAGATGTGCTTCTAAAAACTTACTTCTCTGAATACCATTCCACGCCTCATATAAAGTAGTTTCATGGATATTTCCAAGGCTCATCGGTGCTGGCAGTCCAGTACAGGGATAGATTTCTCCGTCCGGGGCGATCCATATTTTGTAGAACAAAATGGGGCAGCATTCTATTTTCCCAACTTCATGACCATATTTATTGACAAATTCATCTGCTTTAAAATCCATGTTTTTCCATAAGGGAGTTACCTTCTCTACGGAAATTGTATCAGCGCTCTTTTCGAACAAGGAATAGAAGTGCTTTTCCTCTGCTGTGTAGTTTTCCTTGGGAAAAGCAGCTTCCGATATTTTGATATGTATCTGCAAACTGTCATTTTTGTCTGCATACAGAATTTGTAGACATTTATAAAACAAATCCCAGTTCAGTTTAACACCGCATACTTTTCCGTAAGTATTGCTGTCTGTCCCCTGCAGCGAAACTACAATTCTTGTAAATCCGGCCTGCGCGATGTCTTCCGCAGATTTTTCTGTCAGCAGGGATGCGTTGGTGTGCATCTCAATCCGTTCCGTTACAGATGCACGCTTCAGATATTTAACCATAGATACGATTTCAGGATTGCACAGAGGTTCTCCATGCCCGGAAAGCGAGACTGACTTGATTTTCTGCGGGAAATCTGATAATTGTCCCACCGCTTTCTGAAAAATATCCATTGACATAATATTATTTTTTGCCGCATATCCCCAATTTTCATCTTTGGGAACAGAACGAAAACAGTAATTACATTTGAAATTACAGCGTTCGCTGATATCGAGAATGACAGAAAGAGGGGTGTTTATGGGCAGCACTTTACCAAGGCTCAACCGGCTTTCAATATAAGATGCTTTCACTCCTGCCATAGTATATCCTCCCATCATTTTAAACGGCATAGAGAACAGTTTCATAAATCGTATCGCTATAGTGTCTAAGATAAAGCCTGTAGTCTTGTCTATAACTCTTTATTAACTCTGGGATTGTATACAAATCTTCTGGTTTATGATATACACAAACGGCCAGTTTGGGTTTAAAATTGCGTATAATATTCTCTGCACCTTTCAATGCTTCCAGCTCAGCCCCTTCGATGTCCAATTTAATAAATGTAGGTGCGTTTTTGTTTGCAAAGAAAATATCCAACGCAGTTACCTCCACTTGATTGCCGCACCCGTTTGTATCCAACTTTGAACCACTTTCCATGCCGCTGTTGAAAGCAAGCTCTAAATTTTCGCTCCAAAGTCCGGCTTGTATTAAAGACACTGCTGATTTCTTCTGTAAACTTTTATTTGCAATCTGAAAGTTTTTCTGATCCGGCTCAAAACCATAATAATGGCGATACTGATCATGGACAACCCTGAAAAAAACGCTGGCCGTATCCCCGACATACATTCCTCCATCCACGAAAATCTCGTTTTCTTCCATATTAATGATCTCAGGATCAAAATATTGTTCCTCTGGCCGCGAATATGTAATCGGTATTGATGTAAGGTAACACCGGATTCGTTCCAAAAAGATTTGTTTAGATTTGTCATCCTGTAGAAGTTCAAAAGCTCTTCCATACCCCTTTAAATAAGGAATCATATCATCATATGTCATTTCACTCAAAGCTAAGGTATCTCTCAAAAAAATGTGTCCCGCATCAATTCCAAAACGAGTTAGATCCTGCATAATCTCGTTTTGATAATTCATAGAACATATTACAATATTGGCATTCGGATATTGCTGAATCATCTGCCGCGGCGAGATAATTGGAAGTCCGCCTTCTTCCTGCATTCCGGCTTTGTTTTTATCGCAGAAGCAGCTGACATTGATACGATACTGCCTTAAAACACGAGCAACAGAATGACCTATTGTGCCAGCACCGTATAAAATCAAAGGTTTCTTGGAATTCAGTACCTGTACCTTATCCAACTGTAGTTTATGTCCTCGTTTATATAGGTGTCTGATCTCCTTCAATTCCCTGTCAAAACTTTTCACACTTGTTCCCCCCAATATACTGCTCCATCCATCCGCGCTCGCTATTTAAGATTTCCGGACACTCCAAGAACTCTTTCCGGTGTATATATAAATTTTGCCTCAGGCGGTCAAACTGAGCTGCGCAGCCATTCAGACTTAAACGTGCAATTTTTTCTACCATTGAGAGCATAAATGACCACTCAAAATACTGCCATGCCGGTCCGCTGTCCGGAAAGCGTTTGCTGAGCCATTCTGTCCTGGTTCGGTACGCATGAAGATACTCATCTAGTGTTTCCGGCGTCAAGAGGCTATGATTGGTGGTCCAGGCGGAATTGTTGCTCTCATGGCGGTAAAATGTATATTTAGGCAGACCATGATAGGCTACTCTCTCTGCATTGGCAAGCAGTCTGTACATCAAGGCAATATCGTCGTAGGCACCCTCCTCTGGAAAACGCAGATCTTGTACCAGTTCCCGCCGGAACAGTTTAGTGGGAAAGGCCATATTGTATTTTTTCCGCCACATCAATTCGATCAACGCTTCCTCAGCGGACATAATTTTTTTTTCATCAAAAACCTTATCCGCAGCACCGCAAATCGCCACATCGGCCTGATTTTCCTCCAACAATGTCAGCAAGAACTCAAGGAAATCAAGTTCCGCCCAGTCGTCGTCATCAACAAACGCTATATACTCTCCGCTCGCTGTATCCAGACCCGTATTGCGTCCCGCGCCAATATTTCCCCGTTCTCGATGGATCACCCGGATTCGGTTGTCCTGCCCCGCATACTTGTCCGCAATTTCTCCACTGTGATCAGAGGAGCCGTTGTCCACAATAATAAACTCAAAATCCGGATAGGTCTGAGACAGAATGCTCTCAATCGCACGACCCACCAGTATTTCACGATTATAGGTCAGCATAATGACAGAAATCATTCTTAAATCAATCCCTTTCGTAAAATCTCTTTAGCCAGTGCTACCACCTCAAAATTATTAAATTCTTTTACTTTATGCGATGTTTCAGGCGTACCAGCATCAATTGAAAGATTAATTGCAGAGAGTGGATTATTGTGAAAATTTTGAAAAATATTTGTATAAAAAATAGCTCTCTTTCCTCGTACTAGACTCAATCAAGGAGCAGCTGTAATAACTCATACACTATCCTCCCAAATTTTCCAAGGCGCTGTACCGGTATCCCACAGCTGCTCCAGCCGTCCGCGGTCCCGCTGGGTGTCCATACACTGCCAGAAGCCAGTGTGCTTATAAATACCCAACGTCCCGTCTTTTGCCAATGTTTCCAACGGCGTTCTCTCTAAAACACAGCTGTCGCCGTCCAGCAGCGGAAATATTCCCTCCGGCTCCATAACCATAAACCCGCCATTGATCCAGCCGCCGTCCTCCCTTGCCTTTTCCCGAAAGCCGGTCACTGTTTCGCCCTCCAGGTCCAGCACACCAAAGCGTCCGCCGGGTTGGATGCCGGTTAAAGTGACAGCCTTACTCGATTTTTTATGCTGTGTCATCAAAGCGTTCAGGTCTACATCGCTCACGCCGTCGCCGTAGGTCAGCATAAACGGTTCTTTACCGATATATTTTTGTACCCGTTTGATCCGTCCGCCAGTCTGGGTATTCAGGCCGGTATCCACCAAAGTCACTCGCCACGGTTCGGCAATATTCGCGTGAACAGTCATGCGGTTTTCAGCCGAAAAATCAAAGGTCACATCGGAACGATATAAATAGTAATCTGCGAAATACTCTTTAATCATATGGCCCTTATAGCCGCAGCAAATGATAAAATCATAGAAACCGAAACTGGAATAATACTTCATAATGTGCCATAAAATCGGCTGGTCGCCAATAGTAATCATTGGTTTCGGCTTCAGGTGACTCTCCTCGCTGATGCGGGTGCCGAGTCCTCCGGCTAAAATCACGACCTTCACTGCACCAATCCTCCCGCCATTTCCGGTTTTTCGATGAGGCAGGCAACTTTTTGGTATGCTGCGCTTGCTTTCAGCGCTGCTACCGCTGGATCATCCGGCGGGTATGCTGACAGAATCATCCGTACCTGTTCCGCCAGATGCAGCAGTTCACTGCTGGGTTTCGGCTCCTGTAATGCGGGTGTATGGTCCAGAAGAAATTCCACCATTTTTTTCATGCCCTCGCAGGCAGTCAGACCTTCCCGCAGGAAACGCGCATAACTGGCTGCGTCACCGGACTCCAGAGCATCGAACGCCTGGGCGCAGCGCCAGCCAAAACGGTGCATCGCAGGCAGTACAGATAATTCTTGCAGGGCCTCCGGCGTATAGTATGCGGTCAGGAAGGCGCGTTCCACATCTGCAAACGCTTTTGCCAAGGACAGGCCCTGGACTTCATCCGTCCAATCACAGATATGGACTGCTGCCAGTACAAGCCCGCGTGTCCAAAGCAGCGTCTGCCAATTTGCGGAAAAATCAGTCGATACCGCGTTCTCTGTAATTTTGTACAGAGCGTCTTTGTTCTGGGCCAGTCGGGCGGCAAAAACGTCCATTTCCTCAATATTTAATGGTCGGTCCGGCAGTGGAAAGACTGCTCCATGTATCAGAGCGCAGGACAGGGCCTGGACTGGCAGTTCCTCGAAATTCTTCACGCCTGCCAGCAAACGATTGACAGTTTTCGGATTTTTCTCGTCCATCAGAACCGCAGCAGTGCCCAAGTCTGTCTTGCCCCGCAGCGGTTTAAACAGCGTATAGCCGCAACGGAACATCTCCATTTGACTGTAAATATTCCATTCTTCCGCACGCATCTGTCCAATCCCGCCTAAACAGATATCCGTTTTTTCAATTCTTGCTTTTTGGCCTGCAATCTGTTCCGGTGTGAACTGGACGGCGGCGGTCAGCAAAAATTTCTGCCGCCGTTTCTCTGCATCTTCCCGTGACGAGACTGGCCTGTTAATTTTTTTCCAGACTTCCTTCAACAGCGCGGAGGCATCTGTCTCGCTGAACATATGAATACACAGAACCGTCTCCAGCAGCATCGTGGTCTGATCCCCGTCCATTGTGTCGTAATCCAAGATTTGCAGGATCTCAAGTGCCTCTTTGGGCTGATGCTCATAGACATACGCCCGGGCAACACAGATCCGCAGGGTAGTTTCATGATGGAACCGCCAGCTGGCGAGAGGACTTTGCAGCGCCTCGTTGACGTCAAAGCGTCCCGCCCGGTAATCCTGTGCGCCTTTGATGTATTTCCGGCCCCGGGCAATCAGTTCCGGGCAATCCATATCACACCAGGCGTGTTCGGAGGCGTCAAATTGAACCTCCAACCTTGTATAGATGGAATCCGGAAACATCTCTTCCGCTAAAGCAATCCACTCCTTCAGTTCGGGCAAATCCTGTTTATGGGCGGCATGGACGGCATAACGTAGCAGATTTGCTCCTCTGAGCTCCCAGTTTTCCTGCTTTGCCCGGACAAGCTCCACCCCTCTGCGAACAGAGGAAACCTGCTCCTTATAATTCTTGCCCCAGCTTTCAATATACTGCGTCAACAGCAGCAAATTATCCGGGTCGGCCTCCATTTCTCTTTCCAAAAGGCGCCTGTTCCGCTGTAGTTTCTCCTGACCCGCCTCGCTTCCGTCGTTCAGCATGACATAGCCGTCGTGGTGCAGGACAGTCTTATCCAGAGGATAAACAGAAAGTCCGGAGCCCTCCGGATTCTCCCACCGTTCATGAATCGTTCCCACATAGCGCAGGCCGGTAGACATGCGGAGTATACGAACACCAAAAAAATCTGAATATGCATCTGTGTCCGTCGGGGACACATAATTCCGGATCGTAATACCGTAAATCAATTCCTTCCGGCTGCCGTCCCTTAGAAAGTCCACAAGCTGGCTGATGTCCTCATCCAGCCACTCGTCCGCATCCACGGACAGATACCATTTTCCGGACGCACGGTCCATGACCGCGTTGCGGGCGGCGGAAAAGTCGTCGATCCAGGGAAAATCAAAGAGGATGTCCGCATATTTTCCGGCAATCTCCCGGCTCCCGTCATCAGAACCGGTGTCCGCCAGAATCAGCTCGCAGGGAAGCTGATTCCGCAGGGACTGAAACGATTTCAGACAGCGTTCCAGACAACGGATTTCATTTTTAAAAATGATGCCAATAGATAAAAGCGGTTTTTCCATTCCGCGCTCCTTTCTCTCTGTTTTTGGAGGAACCGCCGGATTTCCGGCGGCTTTTCCAAAAACAGAGTGCGGGGGACGGGCATAAACCCGCCCCCGCTGTATTGTTTGGATATTCGAAATTTGCTGTGCCGAGAATTAGCCGAGCAGCTGCAGCACGCCCTGCGGGACCTGGTTGGCCTGTGCCAGCATGGCCTGCGCGGACTGCACCAGAATGTTGTTCTTGACGTAGCTCATCATTTCCTGAGCGACGTCGGTGTCGCGGATGGTGGACTCCGCATCCTGGATGTTCTCCTGCATCACGGCCAGGTTGTTGCCGGTGTGCTCCAGACGGTTCTGGACAGCGCCCAGATCGCCGCGGATGCCGGAAACGTAGTTGATCGCATTGCGGATGGTTTCAATCGCCTTCTGTGCGCCCTCCTGGGTGCCGATGTCAACGCCGTCAATACCCATACCAGTGGTGTGCATGTCGCCGATGATGACGCTCATCTGGTTGAAGCTGTCAGCGGTGTCGCCGATCTGGAGGGTCAGGCCGCCTGCGGAACCGGTAGCATCCTTAAACATGCTGGGATCAGCAGTGCCCTTCCGCACAAAGCTCTCGCCGTCCTTGTTCAGCCAGGTTGCGTCTTTGCCGGTCTTGGCGTTGTTGCCAATGACATCCCAGGTATCGCGGTCCAGACCGCCGATTTTCTCAGTGATGTAAACCGTGCCGGTCGTGGCGTCGGCCTCAACGAAAGCGGCCTTATTGCCGTTGGCAGCGCCGGACAGACGCAGCGCCGCAATTTTATGACGGTTAGTATCATCTGTAGCAACGTCAGTCATATCAATGACGCCTTCTTTGCCCTTGAACTTGCTGTCCTTGCCAACGGCAAAAGTATAGGTTTCGTCACCGATCTTGATGGTGAGGCCGTCTACGATATCACTGGCAGCCATTGTAAATTTGGCTTGACCTGCCAGCTGGTTCGCGGCGTCAACAGGACGTTCCAGCTCGGTGAAAGCCTGGCTCCATCCCTGGTTGCCGGAATTGATAGTGGAAGGGTTGGTTGCACTGGCCGTCTGGCTGAAGTCAGCTTTGATATTAGTGCCTGTAGCAGTGAAAGTCATCGCACTGGTCACCGTCATCTCCGTGGTATCTTTACCAGTGAAGGTCAGTTTGCCGTTGCCGTCATGAGTAACTTTGAAAGTCTTGCCATTGATGTCAATTTCGCCGTCGGTGCCAACGTTAGTCTTCATATATTCTTTGGCAATCTCAGCGCCGGTAATAGTCAGACCCTTTCCACCAGTCTCATTTACAGTGACAGTTTGACCGGCAATTGTCGCTGTAACCGTGCCGCCGGCTGTGGAAGAGGTGGTCCAGCTAGCCTTACTCAGATCCAGTTCGTACTTGCCCTTCGCAGGGGTCTGAACCGGAGTGCCATCGCCCACGCGCTGAAGGCCATCAGCGGCGAAGCCCGCAGTGCCCGCACCGGCGGCTGCTTGGGCATTAACATCACTCCAGTTAGCGCCAAGATCAATACTGCCGCCCTTCGCCGTACCGGCGAGGGAGCCGTCGAGGAGCTTGATGCCGTTGAAGTTTGCGGAATCAGCAATACGGTTGATTTCCTCTTTCAGTGCGGAAACTTCCTTCTGAAGGTTGGCGCGGTCAACTTCATTGTCATAAGTACCGTTGGCGGACTGCGTTGCCAGATAGTCCATGCGGTTGAGCATGTCCTGAACTTCCTGCATCGCGCCCTCAGCCGTCTTTACGAGGCTGATGCCGTCTTTAACGTTCTTCTGCGCAGCATCCAGACCGGTGATCTGCGCACGCATTTT
>CAMWSZ010000024.1 GCA_947177005.1 uncultured Clostridia bacterium
CCCTACGGTTGCGGTTATTCTGAAATTGCTTGTTTTTATTGAGGATTAGTATCATATCGTAGAACACATACTGGCAGTAGTAGACAGAGCCAACAGCACTGAAGATGATGACGAAAAACACGACAAACATGGAGAACACCATGATAACCCAGTACTTGTTGGTCAACAGGGCCTTGATTGTAACCAGCAGGGGGGCCTTCTGACCCTCAGGCAGTCCCTTCCCGGCCTGTGAAGTATCCTCGCTCTCGGTAACACGTTCCTTGGTACAGAAGACGCACAGGACCGCAGTGGCTACCATAATAGCACAGATGACCAGCATGGTTAAGGTAAACGCCTGCTGTGTGTAGATATTCTTGGCAGTGGGGTCGCTGGTGAACTTGGTCAGAAATGTGACAAAGTAAGTATTGACTGCGATATTGCCGAGAGTTTGAAAGATCTGCTGGATGTTGCCCAGCATACCGCGCTCATAGGGGTTGCGAGTTACCAGGGAGATCATAGAATAAAATGGTACAGCCATACCAGTGAAGCACACAGTGCTGACCAAGTTGTAGAGCAGGAATACATATACATACTTGAGCATTTCCGGCAAACCGGAGGGGACGAAGAACAGCAGCAGGGTGGTAATCGCAAAAGGAATGCACATTTTCAGCAGCCAACTGCGGCCCTTGCCCAGTTTAGACTTGGTGTTGTCCACCAAGCGGCCAATGATGATGTCTGACACGCCGTCGAACAGCTTGGAAACAGCTATAATAGATGAAATAACGGCAGCATCCAGCAGCGCCACGTTGGTAAAGTAGATGGTCAGGAAGGAACCCATCACGCCGTTAATCATGTTCATGCCGAACTGTGCGGAGCCGTAGCCTAACCGTTCCCCCCAACCTAAGCTGGCATCTGCATCGTTGTGCTTTGTCGCAAGACTTAACATTACGCTCTCTCCTTTGACTTGAATTTAATTGGAAAATCCGTTGTTCCGAATCAGATCGGTGTACCATGCGGCACTCTTTTTAGGAATGCGCTCCAGTGTGCTGTAATCGGTGTAGTAGAGACCATACCGGGCCTCAAATCCCGCAGACCACTCGAAGTTATCCATGAGGGACCAATGGTAATATCCGCGCACATCGATACCGTCAGCCATAGCACGGTGAAGAGCAGCCAGCACGCCAGCCGTATAGTCGATGCGTTCCTGGTCGTCCAACAGCGCGGCCACATCGGGACTATCGGTCTGGGGTACTCCGTTCTCGGTAATGTAGATGGGGATGCTGATGCGATAGTCTTCCGCCAGCATATGGAGCACCTCGTAGAGCTTCTCCGTGTGGTTCTCCGGCCGGTCCTGAAAGTTGCCTCCAGCTTTCGCCTTCTCCTGCTCTGCCGCCGCATCGTCAATAAGTCCGTTGTAGAAGTTGAGACCGTAGAAATCCAGGGGCTGGCAGATCTTCTCAAAGTCCCCCGGCTCCATTTTGGGTGTCAAATCATGCTCTGTCATATACCGGGTCAATACATCAGAGTAACCACCCAGGAACAGCGGATGGAGAAACATACCGTAGCCGGTACATTCGTTGTTATACTCTGCCAGAGCTTCGTCTGCCGGGTCGCCGGAATGGGCAGGGAAGTGCTTCCACACGTCCACGACGATACCGATTTGGGCGTTTTCCAAATGTTTCCTGCGGAACAACTTTACTGCAGCCCCATGGCACAGCAGCAGATGATGGATACACTGCCGGGCGTACTTCTCATCCAGAAGGCCGGGGGCGAAAAATCCTTGGGCATGGCCCACATAGGTGGCGATGGGCTCGTTGAAGGTAACCCAGATAGGCACATCTCTGCCGAAATTGTCCAGCAGGATCTCCGCATACCGTGTATACCACCCCACGATCTCCCGATTTCCAAAGCCGCCCTGAATCTGTAGCGCATAGGGCAAATCCCAGTGGTAAATGGTGGCGTTAGGAACGATGCCGTTCTCATTCAATAAATCAATAAGCCGCCGGTAGTAGGCCAGTCCAGCCGGATTCACCTCTCCCTTACCGTCCGGGATAATCCGGGACCAGGAGAATGAGAAACGGTAGGACTTGACCCCCAACTGCTTGAGTATGGCTATGTCCTCCTCCAGCCGGTGGTAGGAATCGCAGGCTATATCCGGCGTCCCATCGTTGGGAATCTTTCCGGGGATCTTACAAAACACATCCCAGATGGAAGGGCCGCGCCCATCTTCATAGGGCGCACCTTCGATTTGAGCGGCTGCGGTAGCCACGCCCCAGAGAAAGCCTCTTGGAAATTGATAGTTCATAAATACCCTCCGTTTGTCTATAGATTGGTATCGTATCAGACTTCGTAGAACCGCAGGTCGCCCCATATCTGCATCAAGTGCCGGCGGTCCAGCTGCTCGGTTCTGGTCTTCCGGTCATAGATGCGCACTGGGGACTTAGGCCCAGTGAAGCGGTCCCAGTCGGGATTGGGCTCCCCAGTTTTGGCGAAGCGGACCCAGTCGCCGTGAATCTCATCAGCCATTTTCTCAAAAAGTTCATCGGACTCACCATCAAAGACAAAACTGCTGAAGTCATGATCCCGTACTTGGAACACGCTGGGAAGTTCAAAAGCATGGGATGCCTTCCATCCGCTTTCCGCACCGGACTTGGTCACCAACTCGTAACGATACATCCACACGTCATCGGTGTATTGCTTCTGCCCCATGGCAACTTTGATGGCAGGCATCTCAAAAGCGTAATCGGTTGCAAAGCGGATGAAGGGATCTCCGCCAATCTGCCGGAAGTCGCCGGCGTGTTTTTCCGGTACTGCACCGCCGCCAGCGGTATGCGGGCTGCTTTTGAACAGCACAAAAGAATCCCGGGCAGAGGGATGGTAGAAGCCTACCACATCAGGGATGGCATCGGCGTGTTGGTTCTTCTCCAGCATCTGGGCAATCATAGTCCAGGAGTTGGGGAACACGGTACCTTCTGGGTGGACAAACGTAGTACCCTCATGCATATTGGTGCCAATAATGAGTTTCACTCCGGCAGCGGAGCCGCCTCGGATTGCATCAATAGGCCGCACGGGGAGCAGGTCATCTTGGACAGGGCCGGGCAAAAACATACCTGGGTTTTCGTCCTGAAAGTGCTGAGACATATAGGTGTTGCCCTTTAGTAAGTCGTAAGGATCCGCCTTGCGAAGGTTCTCAGACATGTTCTCTTCGGTCCAGCCCATGCCCTCCAAAAAGAATGCGATGTTTTTCCGCTGCATCTGATGAGTCATGACACAGTTAGGCAGGGCGCTTTGGGCGATGGCTTGCTGGAAGGTACCCCTTGCTTCTGGCGCGGCCAGCATATTCACCACCGATGCGCCGCCAGCGGATTCGCCGAAAATAGTGACGCGGTCCGGATCCCCGCCGAAAGCGGCAATGTTGTCATGAATCCACTTCAGAGCAAGCAGTTGATCGGACAGGCCGCAGTTGGAATCGAAGTCCTCACAGTTGGGATAGGTAGTGAAATCGTAGAAGCCCAGCACATTGAGCCGGTATTGGAAGGAGGCAAAGATCAGTCCATCCCGCACAAAAGCATGTCCACGATACAGAGTATCGCTGGCGGAACCGGTGTTGTAGCCGCCGCCATATATGTATACCATGACCGGCAATTTCTCTCCGGTTTCCGGGGTCAGGATATTAACGGTAAGGCAGTCCTCGCTGCCTTGGGCCTTTCCACTGTCGAACTGGACAGGGACGGCACCATACTCTTTGGCGTCGAATATGCCCTCCCAGGTGGTCTTGGGCACAGCGCGCTTGAAGCGCAGCGGCCCGATGGGTGGTTCGGCATAGGGGATACCCAGATATTCCACACGGTTATCCAGAAGATGCCCCTGTACCTTTCCACTGGTGGTATTGACGATATAATCGCTCATACTGTTGCTCCTTTCTAAATATTCAGATATATACGGCCATTTCGATTTGAACTGTACTTATTATAAAACCGCCAGATTGGCCTGACTACAGATTTTCCGACTTTAACTTGCCCATTTCCGACTTCTTTCCAAAAAGCCGGTGACAAATCAAATTTCTTCTGGCATAATGAGCTCACAAAAAGAAAATTTATCGGAGGGCCTTATATGCTTGCTATTACGAAACTGCATATCAACCGTCTGTCCGCGCCTACCGGTGTTGCAGGACCCGCAGCCCTAACTTGGGCGTTGGAGTCAGACCAGAGGGATGTTCTCCAGAAGGCATACCAAATCCAAATCTTTCGCCGGGGAGAGATATCCCCGGTCTATGACACCGGCATGGTATCCGGCAGTCAGTCAGTGGACGTACCTGTGACTGTTCAATGGGCGGACGTGACGCCCTATACAGTTCGGGTTCGGGTGTTGGCTGGCAGTGAGACAAGCGCCTGGCGGGAAGCCGCCTTTGTCACCGGGTTTCAGAATATTCGAGCTTGGCGTGGTAAGTTCATTTCCGCAGAGCCAGAGACGGATCGGAATCAAAGTTATGGCACGATGCTGCGCAAAGAGTTCACCCTGTCCAAGCCAGTAAAAGAGGCATGGCTGGTAAGCTCCGCTCATGGCATATATCATTGCCTTCTCAACGGTCAAAAGGTAACATTGGACGAGTTGTCTCCCGGCTGGACTTCCTATAACAAACGCCTGCTTTACCAAACTTGGGAAGTGACAAGTCTGCTCCGCCCTGGCGGCAACGTCCTGGGTGTCATGCTGGGAGCCGGGTGGTACAAGGGTCTCATCGGCTATAAGCACAACCGCAACCTCTATGGTACCCGCACTGCTTTCGGCGGACAGCTGCTGGTGCGGTACGAGGATGGCAGCGAAGAATGGATCGTGTCTGACGAGAGTTGGCAGGGAAGTAAAAGCCCAGTGCTGTTCTCTGAAATTTATGACGGAGAGATCTATGATTCCCGGCTGGAACAATCCGGCTGGACACTGCCCGGCTTTGATGGCAGTGGTTGGTTTCCGACAGAGATGGTGGAACGGGATCTGTCCACTCTGTTCCCACAAAGTCATCCCCCAGTACGGGAAACAGAGCAGATCGCCCCCACCCCCACCGCTCTGCTGACGACACCCCAGGGCGACAAAATCATAGACTTCGGCCAGAACCTGTCGGGCTGGTGTGAATTCACTGTGGACCACCCAAAAGCGGGCGATGTGGTGGAGCTGCGCTTTTTTGAAATTCTCGATGCCGATGGTAATGTCTATATCGAAAATCTGCGTGGGGCCAAGCAGACCCTGCGGTACACCTGCAAAGGTGCGGACCTGGAGACATATCGTCCCTGGTTTACATTTCAGGGTTTCCAGTACGCCCAAATTGTCTCTTGGCCAGGCGAGGCTTCGCCGGACAATTTTACCGCTCATGTGGCACACTCCGCCCTGGAACGGACTGGCAGCTTCCGGTGTTCCAACTCTCTGTTAAACAGGCTATGGCACAACATTCTCTGGGGTATGAAGGGCAATTTTGTAGATATTCCGACCGACTGTCCCCAGCGGGATGAGCGGCTGGGCTGGACTGGCGACATCAATGTGTTCTCACGGACGGCTAGCTTCCTGATGGATACTGACGCTTTTTGCCGCAAATGGCTTGCAGATACGGTGGCCGATCAGAATGAGGCCGGTGCCGTACCCCATGTGATCCCCGATGTACTCAGCGGCCATATGGAGAGCGACTGGCTGTTAGAGAGCGGTTTTCAAGGCGGCGCTTCCTGCTGGGGGGATGTCACCGTATGCCTGCCCTGGGTGTTGTATCTGACTTACGGGGATAAGGCCATTCTGGAGCAGCAGATGGACTCCATGCTGGCTTGGGTCCGCTACCAGGAGGAGCGAAGCGACGGCTGCCTGTTCAAACCTCCCTTCCAGTTTGGCGACTGGCTGGCCTTGGATTCGGCAGAGGGCAGCTACAAGGGGGCTACACCCGATGATTACTCTGGCGCGGCATGGTACTGCCGGTGTGTGCATCTGATGTCAAGGATACTCTTCATCGTAGGCCGGAATGCTGAAGCAGATGCTATGGCGCAGAAAGCCAATGCCATCAAGGCAGATTTCCAGCACCGCTTTTTCAGCGAGGACGGCACACTGACTGTCCGGACCCAGACCGCCCATGTGCTGGCCTTGGCCTTTGGATTGGTGCCCGATCATCTCCGTGCCAAGACTGCCGCAGGACTGAAAAACTTGCTGGTCCAAGCCAACGGCCATTTGACCACCGGCTTCATGGGGACGCCCTTCCTGGCCGCAGCTCTGAGCGAAAACGGTTTGCTGGACGATGCCTACAACCTGGTGCTGAAGGAGGATTTCCCCAGTTGGCTTTACCAAGTAAAACAGGGGGCCACCACCGTCTGGGAGCACTGGGACGGCAAGCGGCCTGACGGCACCATGTGGAGTGCGGATATGAACTCCTTCAACCACTACGCCTACGGCTCTATCGGCGAGTGGCTGGTACGCACGGTGGCAGGTTTGGAACTGGACGAAGATCACCCTGGCTACGAGCATTTTTATATCCGGCCCCAGTCCGGCGGCGGGCTGACCTGGGCGGAAGCAAACTATGACAGCGTCCGTGGGAACATCGCCATCCGCTGGGAGCGGAGCGGGGACATCGTGACACTGGAAATGACCATCCCGGCCAACACTACCGCCACCATCCAACTAACGCAGGCCGGGGCTATCTTGGACAGCGGCGGGCTGGTCTTTACCGGCACCGAGTCTCAGGCCGGGTCCGGGCGGTATACTGTCCGCTACCGGCTGGGATAATTGCGCTATCGGAATGCATCAGTGAAAACGAACATAGATCAGCTGTTTCTAACATTCAAACAGACGAGGAGGTTTTGTGATGAACAAGCAAAATATCGAGCCACTCCATGTAGGAGTCATTGGCACCGGAGCAATCTGCGGCATATATCTGGACACCATGATCCAGAGAATGGAAATCCTTCAGGTTGATGCCATTGCCGCCCGGAATATGGCCCGAACCCAAGAGGTGGCAGACAAGTACGGAATACGTGCTTGTACCGTGGATCAGCTGCTTGCGGACAAGACAATCGACATTGTGGTAAACCTGACGCCCCCTGCCGTCCATGAAGAGATGATTGAGAAGTGCCTGAACGCCGGTAAACATGTCTACACCGAGAAGTGCTTTGCCCTCACCGCCGCCGCAGCAGAACGGCTGTGCCATCTGGCAGAGGATAAGGGTCTATATTTGGGGTGTGCGCCGGATACTTTCTTTGCTGGCTGGGTGCAAGCCGCTCGAAAGGCCATTGATGACGGACTTCTGGGCACCGTCACCTCCTTCGTTATGGCGGGCAATCGGGATAACGAAAAGCTGTTATCTGCCAACGATTACATGAACCGTCCTGGCGGCGGCACTTTACTGGACTACTCTGTCTACTATCTGACGGTACTTACCGCCTTACTGGGTCCGGTAGAGCGGGTCAGCGCTATGGTCAAGGCGCCTTACCCGACCCACATCAACTGCTACCCGCTCTCCCCCAAATTTGGCCAGGTTATCGACACCCCCAATGACAGCCAAGTGTACAGTATTCTGGAATTGGAGAGCGGGGTCACTGGCACCATGGCCATCAACTCAGACAGTGCGTTTTATGACCAGAGCTATTTTGCTGTCTATGGCACCAAAGGTATTCTGTACCTGGGCGACCCGGATTGGTTCGAAGGTACGGTGCGCTTTTACGAAAACACTTTAGATTTCGACAAAGGCACCCATCCCACCCTTCTCACTCTTGACAATCCCTTCGGTTTCCAGGTGAACTCCCGAGGGGCAGGAGTGGCAGACCTGGCTTGGTCTATCCGAGAGGGCCGCCCTATGCGGGCTTCCAAGGAACTGGCCTACCATGTGTTGGATGTACAGACGCGTATGGCAGAGAGCAGCAGTGGGAATAGCGGTTTTGTGGCGGTTCCATCTACCTGTACCCGCCCTGCGCCGCTGGCTGTCCCCGACGGCACGGAGGACAGCGCCCTCAGAACGAAACCACAGGACACGGCGAATTGAAGGAGGAATCGTGTTATGGTCGTGCAGCCTAATGCCCACATTGGAATGGTGTGTAGAGATTTGGAGAAAAGCATCGGATTCTATAAGAAATTTATGGGTATGCGGGAAAAATTCACCCTCTACTACGGTGATATGATCCCGCAGGATCCAGAGTGGCTCGCCAAGATTCCTCAAGAGAGGATCGACTGGCTGAAATCCGTGGCGGACGTGAAATGGATTGTTTACCTGGAGTGGCCCCATGGTCCGGAAGGCTATTTCCTGGAATTCTTCCACGAGTTGGATGCCCACATTGATAACCCGCCCAGCAAGGAAAAGTTCGGTTTGAATCACCTGGACATTGTGGTGGACGATATTCAGGCGTTCTATCAGGATATGATAACCAAAGGCGGCGAGGAGTTCATCGACATCCTGCCCGGCCCATCCATTTGCCGGAGCTACACCATGTGGTTCCACGATCCGGACGGCAATCAGGTGGAAGTTCATCAGTACACCGACATATCCATGCAGCGCATTGGCAGAGAATTACCGAAGGGCGTGGTCTGGCCTTAAGAATGCTGCACAATATTGACTAATTTAGGAGGAAACTGTCATGGAACGAAAATATCCTAATCTTTGCAACCCCATCACTTTGGGCCGCACGGTTTTCCGCAACCGTATGTTCTCCGCCCCCATGGGCGGCACAGATATTACCAACGATGGCTGCATCGGCCCTAAGTCCACTGCTTTCTATGAATTGCGGGCCAAAGGAGGTGCAGCGGCAGTCACTGTCTCTGAATGCATGGTTCACCCCGCGACCGACGGCTCCCATGCCTATCATCTGGACGAATCCATCCTTAACTCCCTGGCCTGCGCTACCTACACAGCCGACGCCATTCGACGCCATGGTGCTATACCTAGCCTGGAGCTGTCCCACTCCGGTATGTTTGCCGGGACCTATATGACGGACAAGTCCAAGCAGAAGTCCATGAACCAGTGGGGGCCCTCCGATACCGTGCGGGCTGACGGCGTGGGGGTCAAAGCACTGACCAAGGAACTGATCGAGGAAATCGCAGCTGCCTACGGTCATGTGGCGGGACTGGCAAAACGCGCTGGATTCGAGCTGCTGATGGTTCACGGCGGTCATGGCTGGCTGATCAATCAGTTCCTGTCCCCACTGTTCAACCACAGAAGCGATGAGTATGGCGGCTCACTGGAAAACCGGTGCCAGTTTGCCATCGAAGTTTTGAAGGCTGTGCGGGAGGCTGTTGGGCCGTTCTTCCCCATCGAGTTCCGTATGAGCGGCGCGGAGTTTGTCGAGGGCGGCTATGGTCTGGACGAGGGCATCCGAATTGCGCAGATGATCGAGCCCTATGTAGATATGATTCACGTCTCCGCCGGTACTTACCAGAAGACCTTCGGCATTACCCACCCGTCTATGTTTACCGAGCATGGCCGAAATGTGTTTTTGGCGGCAGAAATCAAAAAGCATGTTGGTAAGCCAGTGGCTACCATCGGCGGTCTCAATGACCCCGCCCAATTGGAGGAGATTATTGCTTCCGGCAAGGCGGACGTGGTCTATATGGCACGGGCCTTGCTGGCAGACCCGTTCCTGCCCAATAAAGTAATGGCAAACAAGGACGAGGATATTGTTCGCTGCTTGCGCTGCTTCACCTGCATGGCCGAGCGGGCAGCTACCTCCACCCGACGCTGTACGGTCAATCCGCTCATTGGCCGGGAGTGTGAGGGCGATGTGATCTATCCCGCACCGGTGAAGAAAAAAGTGCTGGTAGCCGGAGGCGGTCCCGGCGGACTGTATGCCGCTTACACAGCTGCGCGGCGGGGACATCAGGTAATTTTGTGTGAAAAAGAGGGCGAATTGGGTGGTATTCTCAAAAGCGAGCAGGCGCTGCCCTTCAAATATGAGATGTACCAGCTGGCGGGGACCTATGCCAAATTCGCCAAAGATGCTGGAGTGGATATTCGCCTGAATACAGAGGTCACCAAAGAATATGTAGAGCGGGAAGCGCCCGATGCTCTGATTATCGCGGCGGGGTCCAGTCCGTTGGTTCCGCCGATTCCCGGACTTAACGGAGACAACGTTGTGGTTGTCAACAACTACTATCGTGAAAAGGACAAAGTTGGAAACGATGTCGTGATTATGGGCGGCGGTCTGGCAGGCTGCGAATGCGCTATTCATCTGGGAATGGAGGGCAAGAACGTCCATCTGGTAGAGATGCGGGACGTACTGGCTCCCGATGCCAATGTGCGCCACCGGCCCCTGCTGTTGGCGGAAATCGAGAAGTATGTCACGGTTCATACCGGGCACAAGGCTTTGCGGGTAACAAATGAGGGCGTTATCTGCGAGGACACAAGCGGCCAGGAAGTCCTGGTTCCCGGCGGCAGTATCATCTGCGCACTGGGCCAGCGTTCCCGGACGGATGTCGTCACCGAATTACAGGACGCGGCTCCTTTTGTACGGGTGATTGGCGATGCCGCACGGGTGTCCACAATTACTAACGCAGTCTACTGGGGTTACCACGCAGCTCTGGATATTTAATGGAAGAAGGGAGAATTTTGATATGGTGTCTGCGCGTTTTTACGGCGTAGGGGAACCGCTGATTCAGCGCGAGAGGGACACGGGTGTTCCCGCCTCAGCCTATTTGGATTTAGTAAAAGGATTAGGCTGTACCGCCTGCCGCTCCTGGATGCACCTGACCGAAGTTTTGAAAAATCCGTCTGCCCCGAATGAGGAAGCTGCCGCAGCCCATAAACGTCTGCTGGACCGGGCCGTAGAGCTGGACATTGAGATCACGGGTATGAGCCACGAATGGTTTTTGCCGGAAGGCTGTCAGCAGCGCACTGGTCACGCCATGCCCAACCGGGACTTGACGCCGGGGAGCCTATATATGCAAGCCCTGGAGATGCTGGAGCAGTCTTGGGCCACCATGTCCGGCCTGTTCCCTCAGGTGTCCATCTGGGAGGTAGGCAACGAGTGGAATCTGAACGCATTTCTCCATCCGGACGGCTTTTTGGACGGAGATATGTCGCACCCTTTTACTGCGGATGAAAAGATCGACATAGCGGTGGATATGATGTATTTCGCAGCCAAGGGAGTCCGCCGGGGAAATCCCAGCGCGAAGGTGGCATCCTTCTCTCCGGCGCTGAGTACTCCAGGGCTGGGCGGTGATATGCCCGACTATCTGCCAGTCATGTACGGCGTGGCTTGGACGCTGGATAAGGTGTACAGCCGCATCAAATCAGGAAAATTCTGGTCGGATAACCCGGACGACTACTTTGACATCGTTGCCTGGCACCCCTATGCCTTTACGATTGAGGATGTGTCCTCTGACCGGGACTTGTTCCTTAATGTGGCCGAACCGGATAACTTGTGGCGCAGCTATAATGACGCGGCCTACCGCGTTATGTGTAAATACGGCGACGGCCAGAAGCAGGTTATTATGACAGAGACCGGCTTCACTGATTGCGGCGATCCGATACTGGAGGAGCGCTACGCCAATTACAACCAAAAATTGCTGTCTATTGCGTCCAGGCTGCCATATGTGAGGACCGTGCATAATTTCCGCCTGCTCTGTGAAGAGGCCATGCTCCAACGGGCGGGCATTGAGCAGAATCAGATCGGCGGCTTGACCGAGGTTTACTTTGGGCTGTTTACTGAGCCAGCAAGCGGCTGCAAGCCCCGCAAGCGGGCCTGCGCCATTCAGGAGATGACCGGAAGCAGCACAGACCTGGTGGAATTAGGGCGGAAGGTGGCCTTGTTAGCAAAGAAGTAGTCAAAAACCAGGAGCGTATCCGGTTTGAACTGTGCGCTCCTGGTTTATTTACCTGTGATATATGATGGAGAGAAAGCGGAATGAATCTGTTGATCGTAGATGATGAGATTAGTTCTATTCGGGCTGTCTCTGATATGGTAGATTGGTCAGCTCTGGGAATAGACCAAGTCTTTACCGCTTTGAGCGCTCAGGAGGCCAGGGAACGTATTATGAATAGCAGTGTGGATATCCTGCTGTGCGACATTGAGATGCCCCAGGAGAGCGGCCTGGATTTGCTGGAGTGGATCAACCACGAACACTTGGATATTTGCTGCATTTATATGACCTGCTACCCCGAATTTTCTTACGCTCAGCGGGCGGTAAAGCTGGGGAGCACAGCTTATCTGCTCAAGCCGATCGACCCGTCAGAATTGGAGC
Organism: uncultured Clostridia bacterium; assembly: GCA_947177005.1. Classification (GTDB taxonomy): domain Bacteria; phylum Bacillota; class Clostridia; order Oscillospirales; family Oscillospiraceae; genus Pelethomonas. The sequence goes on from CAMWSZ010000024.1 coordinate 12,169, forward strand.
GGGAGGTGACCGAGACTATTGCAAAAAAGCAGGAGCTGTCTCAAATGCGCTCCGCCCATCAGTTGATGGCGGAAAACGAGGAAAAGAATTGCCAGCAGTTTTGGCGGGATCTTTTTTATGTAGAGATTCCTTCTGAACTGCACGCCATCCAATCTCAAATAGAGCGGCGGCAGCTCCCGTTGGATTCGATGTGGTTTTATTGCCCCGTTTTGTTGGAAGTTCGCCGGTGGGGAGCGGATATTGCCCAGGAGGAAAAAAATTCTTCTCCCGGACGTTACGCTGTCCATAATATCGCCCAGGAATTGTTCGATGAGACGGTCGGAACTGCCTGCCCATGGCATACCATTTTTCAATTTGGGAAAAACGCACAGCTGGCCCTATGCGGCGGACCAGACAGCAGTTTGCTGCAAGAGCGGTGTAAATCTTTTGCACAGCGCTATTTGAAAGCGGAACAGACCTATCTGCATGTCAAAACAGTCTGTTATGTTGGGGGAGCTATAACAATCGACCAAGTAGCCGAAGAAATTGAATCGCTGCTGCGTTTGGACAGCAACCATCTGCAAAACCAAGGGTTAGTTCTCCATACCCGCACCTCAGAATACGGCCAGACAGAGCCTGATTTGCGAGACCTGTTTGAACGGTGGACCAACTTATTGAATGGAGACCATTTTGAGCGGGCCAGACAAGAAATTTTGGATTACCTTTCCACGCGGGCGAAAACATGGAACTTTAACCGGCGGTGGTTTATCTACTTCCTCAACAACTATGCCGGGATGTTGATGGGTTATGCGGAACGTCACAACTTTCCATTAAAACAGCTCACTGCAGATCCAGCGGATGCCGCCTGCTTTGAGCAGTCCTACCAGAGCCTGGATGATATGTGTGCCTGGGTCGAAAGCTCGCTGCGTCAGCTGGAGCAGGAGAGCGTCCTGCAAAGCAGCGATCCAGTTGCGGCTACTAAGCTGTTTATCGAAAAACATCTGTCAAATGATCTGGATATGTCCATCATTGCGGAGAATGTCCACTTGAATCAGGACTATTTGACCCGAATATTCAGGCGGAAGACCGGTGTATCTATAAAGAGTTATGTAGTCACCCGCCGAATGGAGAAAGCAAAAGAGCTGCTGGAAAATAGCCAACTGCCCATTACCGATGTGGCTTACCAGGTAGGCTACTACAATTATACTAGTTTTAACCGCGTTTTTAAAAGGTTTTACGGTGAGTCACCTCAAGGTTTTCGGAAACAGTTGAATTTGTAGAATCAAACTTTTTCGATTGTTAGGAGGATGTAAAAATGCCAGTTGGAGTTATTATCAATTCACTTGCCATTTTTATCGGTGGTATAGCTGGTGGCCTTGTTGGCCATAGATTAGCACAGGATTTTAAGGACAATCTCAGCATGATTTTTGGTGTGTGCTCTATGGGGCTGGGCATCAGTACAATCGTAGTCATGCAAAATCTATCAGCAGTTATTTTCTCGGTTGTACTTGGTACAGCACTGGGCTTGGGTATCCATTTGGGTGACAAAATCAATGTTGCAGCACAAGGAATGCAGACTGTAGTTTCCAAATTTATTACAAACGGACGTACAGAGCTGTCGCAGGATGAATTCACTGCTACTCTTGTCACAGTAATTGTGTTGTTTTGCATTAGTGGAACAGGAATTTATGGATCGATTGTTTCGGGAATGACTGGCGATCATAGCATTCTGATTGCTAAGTCTATCCTGGATGCTTTTACCGCTATGATCTTTGCCTGCACGTTGGGATTAGTTGTAGCAACCATTGCAATTCCTCAATTAATTATCTATCTGCTTCTATTCTTCAGTGCAAGGCTCATATTCCCGCTCACAACCCCAATGATGATAGATGACTTCAAAGCGGTGGGCGGCATTTTGATGTTGGCAACAGGTTTTCGAATGATTAAGGTTCGGATGTTCCCCACAGCAGACATGATTCCGGCCATGATTCTGATTATGCCTGTTAGCTGGTTCTGGACAACATATATTGCTCCACTTTTAGCCTGAAGGGTCAAAAACAGCTTTACCAGCCAATATTTTGAAGTTGATATGGCGTTGCGATTGCCGCACTGTTTCTCTTTGCAGTCTGTGTCAGCAGAAAGGGACTCCGCCCAGGCTATCTGCTCCAAACACACAAAGAAAAACGGAGATTATCCAAACGGACAACGGATGCCGCTATTTTGATTCTGCTGAAGATTCCTTTGACTTTGTTCATAGGAGAGACTTATCTGGCAGGCAGAAAATACTACTTCATCGCTCTGCTGGTCCTGCTTGAATGTATGATATCCTTTTTCCTCATCTTCGAGAGCCGAAAGCCCTAAGTACGAGAACAGGTCATGATCGCGGTGCTGTGCGCAGGTCTGACCTATGGTTTTACTCCCTGTGCGCCGCTGCTATTGATGATCGGCTATTCCTTCACCTTGCCAGTCGCTTTGGCCGGAGCCACGGGAGTAGCATTTAGTTTAGCAAGTATGGCAAGTCCCGTGTTGTTGACGGTCATCACTGGGACACTTTCAAAAAAGATGCGGCAGAAAATTCTTGAATGTATCAAATGGTTCCAGCTTGTCTCCTATCTTCTGTTGATCGTAATGTCGTTTGTGATTACTATACTCACAAGCACTAAGATTTGCCAAAAGGAAAAAGCGACTGTTTTATACAAAAATTTTTACTCCGGGCTGGCGGTAAATCTTTTAACTTGTAAGTATACTTAACAAAGAGTGCCGCTGCATTAAATTTATATAAGGGGTGATTTGTTGTGCCAGGAAAGTTTGAACTTTTAGGAAACCGCGTCCATAGTGCTAGAGAATCCTGCAAAATGACACAACAAGAATTGGCAAATCAATCTGGTCTGACTGTCAAAACAATTTTGGACATTGAACAAGGCAGAAAAAATGCAACTTATGAGACACTTTCACAACTAATTGAGCAGCTTGGAATTTCTGCAAATTTTCTCTTTTCGCCTGTGGTCTCCATTGAAGACCTTGATTTACAACGATTTATGGCAAGACTTCAATCTTGCAACCCAAATATCGGGAACTTTTACTGAAAATATTGGATTGTCTTATGGAACAACTATTACGTTTACAGGAAGAACCAGAAACGGATAGATAGAAAGTAAGGTATCCATTTCTGGCATTTTAGGGAATACTTAACAGCATATAGATAGCTAAAATATGCGAAGCTCTGTTGAACGGAGATAGAACATACCAGCAGGGGCGATTTCCGCCCCTGCTGGTAAAATGCTGTTGAGTATTGAGGTACAGCATGGGCGGTTTTATTTTTTTAGAGGTATTTTCTCAAAAAAAGTCTTATTCCGTTATGGTGTACCTGTAAATTAAAACATATACTTGAATATAATTTCCCATTATACATCTGTATTT
>CAMWSZ010000025.1 GCA_947177005.1 uncultured Clostridia bacterium
ATTTTACCATACCTTCTTCTTAAATGAAAGTCTTTTATTGAAAAGTAGTATCAGAACCGCTCTTCAGTACTAGCAGGTTGTGGTGGTTGTCCGGTGTGCAGAATTCCTGGAAAAGGTTCTGAAATCCCCGACCGCTGTTGGTGCCCAAGGAAAATGCTTTTAGGTCTTGACAGATGCTAATCTGTCTGTTATAATAAAAACATACGTTCCAATTCGGAGTGTCATATTTTATCCTTCATTCTGATTTCTGTAAAATTTGGAAATATTTATGAAACTGCCTTGACAATCTGCCATATATCTCTTGCAAAATCTGTCGCTGTTTGGTATGATAAATATAATCAATGTTTCAAAGGAATTGCGAGGGATTGAACTTGAACACATTAGCATTCACCAGTTATATGTGGGACGTGCTTAAAGTACTTGAAAAATCTCTGAACGCCCCCAAAGATTCTCTGGTGTTTTATGAGGTTGACCAGCGGGTAAACAACGGGCATGTGTATTCTGACGTCAAATTTCCGGCTCGCAGTATGACATTCTGTATCGGCTTTCGTACCGACTGGCCACCTGCGTGTGAAGGATACCGCTTTCTGCTGAATCTGGCCGCAAGGGAAGTCCGTGATATTGTCTGTGATTCGGGCCTGTTCCGGCTGACCAGCAATGGGAACAAGAACCGATGGGCCTTTAACCCCGCAGGACACAGATGGCATACACCAGAAACATTTGCCAATCAAATTTATGAGCGGATTTGTAGTCATGTGTTTACGTGGCTCCGCTCATGTCTTGGTTTGGACCCGTTCAGTCTGTCCCATATCGTCGATATGAACTATGAAACAGATGCAGCATCGGGCAGGATTATTTTTCATACCGGCGCTTTAGCGGACTACACGAACGTATATAAAATTACTTCCTCATCCTCGCTCTTAGTCGATTTGTGTATGGAAAATACGCGTTTCATCCGCAAACAGCTGGCAGGCGCTGGAAAAAACGCGCTGCTGTTTGTCCGTAAAAGTGCGGACAGTACAGCAAACTATTCTTATGAGGGATATATCGCTCCGCCTAATGGAAATTTATGCCTGGACGACCGGTTTCTTTCCGTTCAGCTGAAACGAGACGGAAACTGGATTCTGTATCTGAATGACCGGCCTATCCTTCACGTCAGGCATCGGGATGTATTCCTCCCATCAGACGAATTGTCCGCAGTGCGGGAAAACATCGACCGGGAATTCGGAACAGGCACAGCAGCCAAATTGTCCATTGTGCTGGACGCGCTCCATAAGCAGAGACATGGTACATCGGTCATCTTCCTGAATATGAATGATCCGTCCGCTCAGGAGATGATGAACCGGCTTTATCAAAACGGACGCGCACTTCGGATTGAAAACATGCATATTGATGGAACGGGAGGTCCGGATATAGAAAGCATCCTGGAAAGTATTTCCCGCGTTGACGGGGCTTTCGTCTGTGATCTGCAGTCTATGTGCATTCTGTTCGTCAACGTCCTTGTGGACGGTCTCGCGCTTGCACCTGGAAGAAGTGACTGCGGCGCCCGGCACAATGCTTTGGAAAGCGCTATCGTGAACCTGACGCATAATGCGCCCAAGACGGTCAGAGCGGTGGCGGTGATCTTTAGCGAGGACGGTGGGATTTCTAGTATTTCGGCTTCCGAATGCCGTACAAAATTACAAAATAAAACGGCTGGATAAGGAGACCGGCCATCTAAAAAGGAATCACAGCGCAGGGTTGACGGCTTGTCTGGATGTCCTGCTCATTCGGGGACAAATACATGATAATTTGTCCACGTACAGTAACACTGTATTTTGTGAAAAATGTTGCAAAAAAGAGAAGAAAAAGGAAAAAATTTTTGAGTATACCAGGTTGAAATCACAAATATTATGTGGTATACTAAAATTGCCTTTAGAACGTAGACATCACTCCGTAGAAAGATACACGGACCATAGGAAAGGAAGACAAACCATGAGAGGAGCAATGAACAGAAGTCTGCCCGGCACCCGTTTGCAGGGCAGCCGGCACGGACAGTCCCGCGCAGTCCCCGTTACCCGGCCACAAAGGCCCTCGACGGCACGGCGTGCCGGTAACCCTGAATATCCGGTCAAGGATATTTATGCGGAAAAGCAATCCAAGGAGAAGCAGTAAGGAAAAGAAGCGGGAAAAATTCTCCCGCTTCTTTCCTTGCCGTCTGCGCAAACCCGAGTCATGCAGAAGAATGCTATAAGGAGACATGTTATGTGTGCAGAAAGTGAAGAAAAAAAAGAAGATACCCGCCCTTTGTCTGATCGCTTTGACGCCAGACTGCTCTCCCTGTATTCCAAAGGAATCCAGGACGGTATGCCGAAAGACGTCAGAGACGGTCAGTCGTATTCGTTTACCTATTATGATATGATCGAGGTCGAAAAGGTGGCGCTCCATAAAGGCCCCGTTCTGAAAGACGCCTATTTGCAGGCGCAAAAGGAACACCGCAGCAACCGCCCTCTTGGCATAGGCTTCGGGTGCTCCCTGATTGCTGTCATGGATATCTTGGATACGCAAAACTCCGGTTCTGCCCAGGACTACGGATATACTCAAGAGGAAATCAATGATTTCTGGGCTCCAAAACGGGAATTCCCGCTGTTTTTTGTCTCTATGATCAATCTCGCGAATACGGAAGATATGCATGACACATTGGTAGAAATCAAAAAGACGTTCCATGACCTGCCCCATTTGGCCTATATCACATTCGATCACTGCGACATCATTCTCTTCGGACGGGGAGACCGGTTTGATGAATATACCCGCCATATTTTTCAGCTGTACTATGCAAGAGAAAAGAGACTGGAAGATACCATTACCCTTTACAGCTTCACAGGGCATGGGCAGCTTCCCGAAAAAGAGGAACGCTTTGCGGTACTGGTTCGGATAGGAGTCAAGGATTATCCATCAAGAGAGGTATTCTATCAGCAGCTGGAAAAGTACGAACAGGAAAATGGGTTTGCGCCGCTACACAAATACTGGCTGCTGGAACGAAACGACATCGGCTTCTATCGTGAGGACGCAACCATATCCTGGCTGATGCAGGTGCGGCAGGCGGTTTGTACGGTGGAAGAGAAACTTGGAAGGCCGTGGTACACGACTTATAGTCTGACGGTCCTGATATCGGACGGTACCAATGAGACTCCCGAAATCTGGAAGCCTTATAAGCCTTCCAGCCAGACGAAGAACATCAAGGATCTGCGGTCACAAATGGACCGGCTGTATAATAATTTCAAGACAACCTATCAGAACGCTTATACGCGCCTGCATATGCAGGTCTATGAAGACCCTGTACTGCTGCGCTGGCTGGAAGACTCCTACCGGTTGGTTGTTTCGCTCCTGTCCAGCCGTCTCTCAGAGGATATGGGCATCTGCCTGCTGCCGCAATTTGTCGATATGTTTACATATAGCATCCGTTTCTTCTCCCAGGCGGACAGCATTTCACAAAAGGATCTGGAAGATATCCAGCAAAGCTTCGGGGACTTTTTCTCCAATGTGGCGGTGCTGGTAGACAGTATGAATCAGACAGACCGGCAATTCGTCCACGTTCCAGCCTTCCATCTGCCCTCCTTTGAAATCCCGCCGCAGATTATGGCGTACTATACGGCCATCGTGCATAAAATGCTGGCTGTACTAAAGGACAACGGCCAGGACGTCTTTTATGGATTTACGATTACCCCTAAGCTGGTGAATACCCTGTCCGTATTCTCTCTGAGCGTACAGAGGATTTTGCCAGGAGACGAATGGATTTCCATGAATATGGACGAAATGTCCTACTATACCTTGCAGCTGACGACCGAAACAATTGCCCATGAGGTATCACATTTCATCGGTGAAAATTTGCGAGAACGGACCGTTCGCAAGAGCTGTATGATTCGGTGTATATTTGAAATATTGCTGGGCGAGCTGGCAATCTATTTTGCGGATACTGTGAACAGTTTGGCGGAACAGGCGTATGGTACGCCGCAGGAAGCCGTCAAGCTTGGACTGGATGCCGCCGTTTTGCACCAGGCGGCGGACGCGCTGTGGGAACAGGTACAGGAGATGAACCCGGAAATGTATTCCGCTGATACCTTCCATTACAGCACTGAGATGGACACCATTATCCAACAGATCATGCAAGATATTTACAACGACCTGGCCTTAGGCCATTGTGTCATTACGCAATTTTGGGATGTCCTGACAACGTCTAGCCAGAACGACAGCACAGGCTGCGCAGTTCTTTTAGAACGGCTGCGCTACTATGTCCAGTGGAAATTGGGACTGCAAGAGGACTATCTGGACGACGGTGCGAAGGAAACATTAAATGCCGTTATGAAAGGAGATGCGGAGGATATCCTTGTCACCCTGATCGACCGTATGATGGAAGAACTGAACCCCAATTATGCCCAGCCGTTGTCCGAGCAGGCCGAGTCCATCATATTGCAGATGCGTTATCAATGCTATATGTTCCGTGAAACCTTCGCAGATCTCCAGGCCATTCTCCTTCTGAAAATGAACTGGAGTAATTATTGCAGTCTGCTGCTACAGGGGACTGACCAGCCGGAAAACGACTGTACACCGCGGATGTTTTCGGTCACAAAGGTTTTGATTGCCTGTGGAATCTGGGAGGAGAAAGATATCTGGAACAGCACGGACGGCACCACAGATCATGCCCAACAGAAAGAGACCAGTAATCCGGCATTTATGAATATCCGAAACGCATTGTCTTTAGACCTCGTTGAAAATGCGTCCACGTTGGCCTCACAGCATAAAATTTCACCGACATTGTGTTTTTATCTGATTGAATACCTGACTGCCTGCGCACAGGCCATTCAGGCGGCCTTTCAGGGGGAACGCTGCGCCGCCGTTCAGGAACTCCAAAAAATTCATGAGGATATTTCCGACCGCACTTCTTTTTTAGAGCGTCAGAAGATAATTTCAAATTTGACGAAAGAAATGAAGGATGAGATTGGGAAAAATTTGCAGCTATTGCTGGAGCGTTACAGATAAGCGGCATTGCTAACACCGAAAATGGATATATCACCTGGAATTTCTGTTTCAAAGGTGATATATCCATTTTTATTATATTAGTCAAGCATTTTTGTAACACCAGTGGCTAAAAAGTTATAAGGAATGAAGTTGGGGCAAGCGGAAGTGCAGGAAGACTTTGGGAGTGACAAGGAAGGAGCAGGCAGCCATCTTCACCTATGCGACTATCCGAGTCTGGTATGGTATGTGGTAGCCGTGAGGGCGAACATGGTTTAGGTGACAGCGGTAGCCATCCACGCCATTGTGGTTGTGGTAGATTTCCTTGATCCGCATCTGCTCTTGGACTTCTGCTTTTTGAGCGTAATAAGCCGCCTTCCGCTACTTCCGGTAGTTGTAGTAGGCATTCGGACTCATTCACAGCTGCCGTAGCAACCAACGTACGCCGAATTCCTCATGATATTGGTCGATCAATTGGTGAGTCTCTAACCGATTTCTCGCGCAAAGAATGCCGCCACTTTTTTAGAAACAGGTTCTGAGACAACGATATGTGTCTGAAATTTTACAGACTGAGCAGTTACACCTTGTATCAAATATAGCCTGTCCACTCCCAAAGTGTCCTTTTGACACAGCGACATGGGGCGACGTGCCGTCAACGACGGCGGTTTTAATGCGCGGGATGTGTACGCCGTCCAGGGACTTGGGGTCGCCGGAGCAGTGCAGGTATTCCACCTCCTCGCCCCGCGCCTCCATTGCCTCGCCGATTTTCCGCATCATGGTTGATTTCCCAACGCCCGGACCGCCCTTCAGCACCAATAAATCATGATGCTTCTCCGGTTCGCAGAACGTCTGGAACAGATTTTGAAATCCCTGACCGCTGTTGGCTCCCAGGAAAAAATGTGTTGTCATAAGCCGGTTCCTCCTGCTGATCGATTTCTCTCCCCACAATATGCGGAGAAAGTGCGAAGTGTCAATGTTGACGGAGCGGCGCAGGATCTGTTACAATAGCGGCGGCAAGGATAAAAACACGTTCCGGTCGGTAGTCCGGGAACCGGGGATTTTTCTCCGGCCAGTAACCTGCCTCCTTTGGTTGTCCGTTCCTTGCGGCAGAACAAAAAGGAGGACATTATCATGGAAACTGCCGAAATCCGTTTGACCGTACTGTTTGAGGACCCCTTCTGGGTGGGGCTGTTTGAGCGGGTATGCAATGGCCGGTACAGCGTCTGCAAAATCACCTTTGGTGCGGAGCCGAAAGATTTTGCGGTGTACGAGTACATCCTCAGCCGCTGGGATACGCTGGAGTTCAGTCCGGCTCTGGACTGCCCTCCGCCGGACACGCGCCGCGTCAATCCGAAACGCCGTCAAAGGCTGCTGCAAAAACAGGCCGGCGCGGGCATCGGAACGAAGGCGCAGCAGGCTTTGAAGCTCCAGCAGGAGCAGGCCAAAACGGACCGGAAAATTCGGTGCCGCCAACGGAAAGAGGATGAGGCGGCGCGGAAATTCCGGATTCGAGAGGAAAAACGGAGAGATAAACACAGAGGTCATTAGGCTTTTTCCGGCAAAGTGCGGGCATCCGGCCCGCGCTTTGTTTTTCCGGCTGTTGACAAACCGGGAAAAGAATGTTATAGTACGCTCATCTACTGTTTAATAAACACTAGTTTGTGAAAGGAGCTGTGTCGGATGAAGCGTCAAGAGAAAGCGTCCGTCAAAACCGAGGAAACGTTTTTGCACCGTCTGGGAAAAGCCCTGCTGCGGTATTTCCCCATTGAACAGGTGCGGGAAATTCTGGAGGACTATCAGGAGCATTTCTCCCTGGGCCGGGAACGGCATGGAACAAATGAAGCAATGATTGCCGCGCTGGGTTCGCCGGAGATGGCGGCAGCGGACCTTCTGCGGGAAATGCCCGAGGGCTGGTCCTATCGGATGCGCCATACGCTGCGCTGGGGAACGCCGCTTCTGCTGGCCTGCGCGGGTCTGATTTTACGGTACGCCTATGCGGAGGAATTACAAATCTTTGGTACATATTTTTCCCTGACTGCGGGGCCTGTTTTTCTCTTTCTTCTGCTGCACGGTCCAGAACAGGCCGAAATCGAGGGGCGGTTTTTGAGACCTGTCCCGCGTCCGAAAGCTGCTCTGTACCTGCTGCCCATACTGGCCGTAATGGGTATGGAGGCACTGCCGCAGTGGCTGATCCACGGCCTTCAGGGATATGTGCCGTATCCTTCCTGGGGAGACCGGCTGGCGCGTCTGACCGGGACCCTGCTGGAATACTGCCAGATTGTTCTGGCTGTGCTGCTGCTTTGGGTATTGTGGCGCACTTACAGCACATCGATCCGGTATTTCCCGGCAGTTGTACATACGGCGGGCGCGTTTATGACAATGCGTGAAATCTATTGTTTTCTGACACGTATGGATGTATCCACCGCCACGGAGGATATTCCGCGGCTGCTGTTGCTGTGCCTGCTGCCCTACGCCACCGGCGTCATTCTGGCACTGCTGTTCCGGCATTACATTCAGAAAGCCGGAGAAAAGGGGTGAAGTATGGACGCACAGCTGAAAAAAGGTATTTTGGAACTGTGTCTGCTGCAATGCCTCAGCGGGGAGCCGCTGTATGGCTACGACATCATCCAAACGATGCACGCCTATTTCCCCGATGTGACGGAGAGCACTTTTTATGCGGTACTGCGGCGTCTGGACAAGGAGAAATTGGCGGAGACGTTCCGCGGGGAGGTGTCCAACGGTCCGGCGCGGAAATACTACCGTCTCACGGACGCGGGCCGGAAACGGCTGAAATCCATGCGGTCGGACTGGTCGGAATTGCAGCGGATCGTCCGGGAACTGGGGATCGCAGACACACAGGCATAAAAAAGGGCGCAGGGGGAAGCGTTTCCCTCTGTGCCCTTTTTGAAGCTCAGCCCGGAGGCCAGGTCATGTCGCGGCCCGCCAGCACATGGAAATGCAGATGCGGGACGCTCTGCTGACCAGCTTCGCCGATGTTGGAGACGACGCGGTAGCCGGGTCCGGAAAAGCCCAATTCGTCCGCTAATTTTGCGATGACCGTAAAGATATGGCCCACGATATGGGCATTTTCTTCGTTGACGGCCGAGACGGATTGAATGTGCGTCTTGGGGACCACCAGAAAATGGGTGGGGGCTTGGGGGGAGATGTCATGGAAGGCGTAGCAGAGACCGTCTTCGTAGACCTTGTTGCTGGGAATCTCCCCGGCGATGATTTTGCAGAAGAGACAGTCGGACATAGGTGTACCTCCTTACTTTTATTTCGCGTGTTCGTTGACGTAATCATCCAGCGCGGCAAGCGCGTCGTCGAGCTTGAGCAGATCACTGCCGCCGCCGGTGGCGCTGTCGGGACGCCCGCCGCCTTTGCCGCCGCAGATAGGCGCAAGATTCTTGATGATGTCCCCGGCCTTGATCCCGCGGCTGACCGCTTCCTTGCCGCAAATGGCCTGGAAGGTGATTTTTCCGTCGCTGACGCCCGCCAGCAGCGCCACAACCGCCGCGTCTTTATCCCGCATAAAGTCACCCAGCTTACGCATATCCTCTGTCTTCAAGCCCGGGCGGGACATCGACACCACATGCAGGCCCTTCACTGTCTTGGCGTCGAGCAGGAACTGCCCGGCATCGCTCAAGAATTCTTTTGCCTTCATCTTCTCAATGGTCTGGCGCAGCTCACGCAGCTCCGCGGTCATCTGACCGGTGCGCTCCCGGAGATCGGCGGGTTTTACCTTCAGTTCGGCAGCCGCCCGGAACAGCAATTCCTGATTCTTATTCATCACATCCATAGCCCGGCGGCCTGTAGCGGCCTCAATACGCCGCACGCCGGACGCTACGGAAAATTCGCTGTTGATATGGAACAGTCCCGCCTTTGCGGTGTTGTCCAAATGGGTGCCGCCGCAGAACTCAACGGAATACCCATTTCCCATATCCACCACGCGGACCACATCGCCGTATTTCTCGCTGAACAGTGCAATGGCGCCGGTTTTTTTCGCTTCTTCAATGGGCATCTCGGTGGCAGCGACGGAATAGCCCTCCAGAATGGCGTCGTTGACCACGCGGGAGACCTCACTCAATTCCCCGGCGGTCATGGCAGAGAAGTGGGTGAAGTCGAAACGGAGGTAGTCCTCTTCCACCAGTGAGCCGGACTGATGCACATGATCGCCGAGAACAGTGCGCAGCGCCTTGTCCAGCAGGTGGGTAGCGGTATGGGCACGCATAATGGCGCGGCGGCGTTCGGTGTCAATGGAGACCGTCACGGTGTCGCCGGTTTGCAGGCCGCCGGAAACGACTTTTCCGTAATGCAGGAATTTGCCGCCCTTGTTCTTCTGCACATCTGTCACCACAAATTCAAAGCGGTCATTTTTGATAGAGCCGTGGTCGGCCGTCTGACCGCCCATTTCCGCGTACATGACCGTCTGGTCCAAAACCAGAATCGCCTCCACGCCTGCGGCGATTTCGCTGCGGAACTCCCCGTCCGCCACAATCGACAGCACTTTTGCAGTGTTTTCGGTCCTGTCATACCCGATAAATTCGGTAGCGGGCACGTCCTTGCCAAACTCAATTCCGGCCCAGCCCAGATCGCCCAGCGCCTCCCGGGCTTTCCGGGCACGGGTGCGCTGCTCCTCCATGAATTGTTTGAAGCCGTCCAGATCGACGCTCATGCCCTCTTCTTCCACCATTTCAATTGTCAGATCAATGGGGAAGCCGTAGGTATCATAGAGCTTGAAGGCGTCCGCACCGGAGAAAACCTTTTCGCTCTTTTCCTTGTGGCCGTTGAGCATCTCGGTGAAAATCTTCATGCCGCTGTCAATGGTCTTGGCAAAGCTCTCCTCCTCCATTCGGATGATGCGGGTGATATACGCCTCTTTTTCCTTCAGGTCGGGATAGGCAACCTCATTCTCGCGTATCACAACCGCGCACACTTCATACAGGAAGGGGCGGTTAACACCCAGCAGCTTGCCGTGACGGGCCGCGCGGCGTAGCAGACGCCGCAGCACATAACCCCGTCCCTCGTTGCTGGGCAGGACGCCGTCGCAGATCATCATGGTGGCCGAACGGATATGGTCGGTGATGACCCGCAGGCTGACGTCGCTCTTGTGGCTCTGGCCGTAGGTCGCGCCGGTGATGCCGCTGACCTTGTTGGTGATGTTCATGACCGTGTCCACATCAAAGAGGGAGTCCACGTTCTGGCTGACGCAGGCGATTCGTTCCAGACCCGCGCCGACGTCGATGTTTTTCTGCTTCAATTCGGTGTAATTGCCCTGACCGTCGTTGTTGAACTGGCTGAACACGTTGTTCCAGATCTCGATATACCGGTCGCAGTCGCAGCCGACGGTGCAGCCCGGCTTACCGCAGCCGTATTCCGGACCGCGGTCGTAGTACACCTCGGAGCAGGGGCCGCAGGGGCCGGAACCGTGTTCCCAGAAATTGTCCTCTTTTCCAAAACGGTAGATCCGTTCAGCGGGGATTCCAACATCCTTGTTCCAAATTTCGAACGCCTCGTTATCAGCGGGTGTGGTCTCGTTACCGGCAAAAACTGACGGATACAGCCGGTCCGCCTCCAGGCCCAGCCATTCCGGACTGGTCAGAAACTCCCAGCACCAAGTGATTGCTTCTTTTTTGAAGTAGTCGCCAAAGGAGAAATTGCCCAGCATCTCAAAATAGGTGCCGTGCCGTGCGGTCTTGCCGATGTTCTCGATATCGCCGGTGCGGATGCACTTCTGACACGTACAGACACGATGACGGGGCGGTTCCACTTCGCCGGTGAAATAGGGCTTCATGGGGGCCATGCCGCTGTTGATGAGCAGCAGGCTGGCGTCGTTCTGTGGAATCAGGGAAAAACTGGGGAGCCGCAGATGATCCTTTGTCTCAAAGAATTTCAGAAACATTTCGCGGATTTCATTTACGCCGTAAGACTTGTGCATAGGAAAACACTCCTTGTTAAAAAAATAAATATAATAGGGTGGAAAGGCCCGCTTACGCAGCCGCTTCCAATCCGATATTATCTATAGCGGCCTGTCCGGAACCGTTGAAGCGGAACGACAGCCCGACGGTCCGCCCGGCATCGAACGCCTCCCCCTCCGGGACAAACGCCTCCGCTGGTATTGCAACAGTTGCAAACGCTTTTTTATACACGCAGGTATCGAACACAAAATCCAGTTTATCAGTCCGCACCGGCAGGATCGGAAACACCGCCGCAAAATCGCTGATGCGTGCGGAGGCAGCGTGTCCGTCCGCGTCGGTCAGAACCACATCGCCGTCCAGAAGGGAATATTTGCCGCTTTTGACGGCACTGCTGTTTAAATCGCAGATGTCGAAGCTGACAGCGCGGCCGGTCAGGTCCAGCTCCGGCAGCGAGACGTCGAAGGACGCCCTGCCGTTCCATTGCAGGTGCAGGGCGTGAGTATCCTCACCGCCGAAGTCCATCAGCTCCTCTGTCCACAGCCGCACGCCCTGCGCCGACAGTATTGTTCCCTCCATTGTACCCGTTTCCAAATCGGAATCCTCCTCGAAACCGGCAACAGGCTGAAACGCTGAGCTCTCCCAGCACTGCACATAGACCGTATCCGGCAATTGGGCCGCGTACTGTTTCCAATCGGTCAGAAGGGTCCGGCAGCTCCGGTCCTCCAGCAGAGTGACGTCCAAAAACGCCTTGATAAACAGGCACGCGATTTCCTGCTGCTGGTCCTCCGGCAGCAAGCTCTCCACGTTCAGCAGGGCGGAGAAGGGTCCTCTCTGGTCGAACGCGCCCCACAGGGAATTGAACTGCCCGTGATTGGCTCCGGCTATGTACAGCGCGGTTTTCAGGAAATCCCCCTGTCCGGAAAACGTGATATTTTCATACTGAGACATTCCCATAAACGTGCTCACATCCCGGTCCGCCGCGCCATGGAGGAGCAGATAGTTGACGTCCTGGATTTTGACACTGTGGTCCGCCGGTTTGTACTGGTTGACCGTAGGCGCAATGGCGATAATGGATTGAATGGAATAGTTATAGTCGAATTCGACAGTGCCGTTTTCCGGATACCGGTCGTAGCTGTTGAACAGGTACGCGGTGGCCACCATTTCCCCGCCGCGGCTGTGTCCGGCAATGGCGATTTTTTCTTCGTCCAGCCGTCCATACAGCGGGTTTTCTCGCTCCCGGCTGTAGTCCAGCAGCAGGCCGATGTGCTCCAGCAGCAGCACCGCCCGGCCGGCGTTCTCGCCGGTCAGCATATTGCAGGCATTCTGGTCCACTGATACGACAACATAGCCGTAGGACGCCAGATACTGTCCCAGATAATCGTAGCCCAAATAGGATTCGGTGGTAATCTCATGGTTGCCGTGGGCCATGAACAGCACCGGACAGTTTTTTCCGTCCTCCGGATACCAGACCCGTCCGGCCAGCGGGACCGCCGTAAGGTCGTAGTCCCAGTAGGCGTCCACATAATTTCCGGTGATATTGCCGGTATCCCGGCTCATATACCAGGACAGATTGACCGTTCCGGATTCCAGATCCGTCTCCGGACCGTAGTCCAGCATGTTAGCCGTACAGGGTCCCGGTCCGGCGGGCAGGGCGCTGTTTTTCTCGTGGGAACAGGGATTCAGGGCCAGATAGCGGGGGATATAGTTGTCGCTGAAGCCCTCGGTGAACAGCAGCACCGCCAATAAAATCACCGCGGTAACAGACAGCAAAGCGGCCGCCAGCGTGACAGCATTCATCCGCCGGTAACGCACGATGCTCCAGCCGCTGGCCGCCAGCAGCCACAGCGGTGCCGTGACAGCCGCGGAGAACAGCCATACACGCCAGGTCCAGCCCTCCCCCGCGCCGTTTTGAACCGTGTACACCACGGAGCCATACAGCAGCCCCAGGGCCATTAGCCAGCCAAGACCGTGACCCAGCGCGGCCCGCAGAAATTTCTGTGCCAGCCAAAAAGCCAGTTCCAGCAAAAGCATCACCACGGCGCACAGCAGCAGGCAACCAACCGGCCCGGGCCAATAGAGGGCCGAGCAGCCGGAACCGATGACCAGCGCGCCCACCAGCACGCCAATGCGGCACAGCGCAGGCTCAGTACCGCGAAAATGTTTCAAAAGGGGGAAATCTGTGAGGGTATTCAAGGGGGCGGTCCTCTCATTGCTTCTTGATTTCCAGACCGATCAGGTCCAGATTCGGGTCAAAGGCCAGACGGACCAGCACATCGTCCTCGGAGAACTGGCAGTACATGACGGCGATGCCGTAGCTCTCGCCGCCGGACGACTGTCCGGTGGTCATCCGGCTCTCGATCTGTTTGTAGACGCCTGCGCCGTCCAGCTGCCGCAGGGCAAGGGCCTGGATGTCCTCGACGGAGGTGCCTGCGGCCACGTCGTCCCGCAGGGCGTCATAGACGGCCTCGTACTCGCCGCCCGCAATCAGCAGCAGGACCTCCTGGCCCCGTTCCAGCAGGGAGGTTTCGTCCATGCCGTCGGGAAGGGGTTTCCCTTTGCAGGCGGTCAGGGCCAGAAGGAGCAGCAGGCAGAACAGGGCATTTGCGGTTTTTTTCATTGCGGAATCTCCCAAAAAATAATAAAATCCCCCGCCACCATATAGGGGCGAAGGTTTCGCGGTACCACCCTATTTATCCCGGGAACGGGACATCTCGAGGCCCGATAACGGAGGCGGCCCGTACTGTTCGTCGCAGTCTGCCAGGGAGTGGCTGTACCGGCGGGCCTGACCGCGGGGCTTGCACTGTCCCCCGCTCGCTGGAGCGGTCCGTGCCGGAACTCGATCCCTCATTGCTTTGCGTTTGTATTATAACACACAAATACAGGATGTCAACAGGAAGATTATGCAGAAAAGCGGAATGGAGGGCGTAAATATGAAATGCCGGGTGTGCATCTGCTCTGGTTTCTTCCTTGGATCAGGAGAAAAAATAGGGGCGGCTGTACCGCCCCTAACCGGAAAATCAGTCTTCTTCCTCGGACTCGCCGTCCGCTTCGGGTTCGTCCAGCTCAAACTCAAGCTGTTTCCCGCAGCCCGGACACTTCACCGCGCCGTCCTCCAGAATGGACTCATCAAAGAAGATATCCTCCTCGCAGTTGGGACACGTGGTCTGATACACACCCTCGCTGTCCTCATCCCCGTCCTCCTCTTCGAACAGACACGACTCCACGTCGCTCAGATCCTCGCTCACCGCATCCAGCGCGTCCTCCAGATCGCCCTGCCGGTCACGCATGTCCTGCAATTCCAGGGCCATGTCGTCCAGAATATCCATCATGATCGTGAAGAGCTTGCCCTCCTTGGACTTGGTTTCCAACCCCAGGCCCTCGGCCAACCCTTTCATATACGCGACCTTTTCCAGAATTTCCATACGCTTCTCCTTTCAAAGTTCACCTGTTGACAGCAGCTCTCCCATGTCCGCGTCTTACTTGCACCGGGACAGATATTCGCCGGTACGGGTGTCAATCGTGATTCTGTCGCCCACGTTGATGAACAGGGGCACTTTGATCTCCGCGCCGGTCTCCAGGGTAGCGGGCTTGGTGACGTTGGTGGCGGTGTTGCCGGCGAAGCCGGGTTCGGTATCGGTGACCTCCAGGTCCATAAAGTTGGGGCACTCCAGGCCGAACACCTTGCCCTTGAAGCTGAGCACCTTGCAGACCGTGTTCTCCTTCACAAAGCGGAATGCGTCGCCCAGCATATCCTTGTTCAGGGGCTCCATCTCGTAGGTCTCCTGATCCATGAAGTAATAGAGGTCGCCGTCGCTGTAGCTGTATTCCATATCGCGGCGCTCCACAAACGCCTCCTCAAATTTTGCGGTGGGGTTGAAGGACGTCTCAGTGACGGCCCCGGTGATGACGTTTTTCATCTTGGTGCGCACGAAGGCCGCGCCCTTGCCGGGCTTGACGTGCTGGAACTCGATGACCTGCATGACCTTGCCGTCCATCTCGAAAGTTTTACCGTTGCGGAACTCACCCGCTGTAATCGTAGCCATATTTTTTTACCTCCTAATCGAAAGTCGATTGTCCACCGGATATTTTACAGTATTCCTATTGTAAATGCAAGTATTTTGTAGTAAATTTATGGACAGATTCCAAAAAGGGAAATTATCTGCCGGGAGTGTGCCATGATATTGATATTATACCAGGATCACGACATTTTGATCTGCCAGAAGCCGCCGGGACTGCTCAGCCAGAGCGGCCCCGGGCCCAATATGCCGGACGGGCTGCGCAAAGAAACCGGACAGACGGTGTATCCGGTCCACCGTCTGGACCGGGGCGCGGGCGGGATAATGGTCTACGCCCGCACGCAAAAAGCGGCTGCGTTTCTCTCCGATGCCATTCGCCGCGGGGAACTGCAAAAGCAGTATCTGTGCATCGTCCGCGGGACGCCGGAACAGCCGTCGGGGATCTATCAGGACCTGCTGCTCCACGACAAAACCCGCAATAAAAGCTTTGTGGTACAGCGGCTGCGGGGCGGGGTGCGGGAGGCGAGCCTGTCCTATCAGG
>CAMWSZ010000026.1 GCA_947177005.1 uncultured Clostridia bacterium
TTCAAGCTTAGGAATCCACAAACATTCTTTTAGCATAAAATCTCTCCTCTGCAAATTCCGATTTGCCATATTATAATATTATCATAAGCATCCAACCAATTCAATATGAATTGGTGTATTCCAGCAACCATTATCTTAAAAGGGACGTTGGAAGGATTCTTTTGACATCCGGCGCGTTTTCTAGTATACTGAGGGAACGGCAAACAGCCGAAAGAAAAGGAGTTAACAGCAATGTGGTTTGACGAAGCAGTTATCTATCAGATTTATCCTCTGGGCCTGTGCGGCGCACCCAGAGAGAACGACGGCGTCCAGGAGCACCGGATTCTGCGTGTACGGGATTGGATCAGCCATATCAAAAAAACAGGGGCTGATACCATTCTCTTCAACCCGGTATTCGAGAGCGACCGCCACGGCTACGACACCCGTGATTACTTTACCATTGACAAACGTCTGGGGACCAATGAGGAATTCAAACAGGTCTGCGGCGCCATTCACGATGCGGGTATGCGGGTCATGCTGGACGGCGTGTTCAACCATGTGGGCCGGGGCTTCTGGGCCTTCCGTGACGTACAGGAGAAGAAATGGGACAGCCCCTATAAGGACTGGTTCCACATCAGCTTCGACGGCAATACCGGTTATAACGACGGCTTCTGGTACGAGGGCTGGGAGGGACATCAGGAACTGGTCAAGCTGAACCAGAACCACCCCGACGTGATCCGTCATCAGTTCGACGCGATCCAGTCCTGGGTGGACCAGTTCGACATCGACGGCCTGCGTCTGGATGTGGCCTACTGCCTCAGTCCCGACTGCCTGCGCCGCCTGCGGGGCTTTGCCAACACCGTCAAACCGGATTTCGTCCTCATGGGCGAAACGCTC
Source organism: uncultured Clostridia bacterium (assembly GCA_947177005.1). GTDB lineage: Bacteria > Bacillota > Clostridia > Oscillospirales > Oscillospiraceae > Pelethomonas. Next base: position 877 of record CAMWSZ010000026.1, read on the forward strand.
CACGGGGATTATAACCGCTGGATGAGTCCGGAGTTCTGCCACTCCGTCACGAACTATGAGTGTTACAAGGGCCTCTGGTCCAGCTTCAATTCCATGAATATGTTCGAAATCGGCCACAGCCTGGCCCGGCAGTTCGGGCCGGAGAACTGGACGCTGTATAAGGGCTGTCATCTGCTCAGCTTCCTGGACAACCACGACGTGGAGCGTATCGCAAGCCGTCTGACCAACAAGGCGCATCTGCTCCCCGCCTACGGCCTGATTTTCGGGATGCCCGGCGTACCGGCTGTGTATTACGGCAGCGAGTGGGGCATTGAGGGCAGGAAATCCGATGGTGACGACACTCTGCGACCCGCCATAGAGACGCCGGAGTGGACCGGTCTGACCGGTGAGATTGCAAAAATGGCCGGGGCTCATAAAAAGAGCCGCGCCCTGTGCTATGGCTCCTACCGCAATGTTGTTCTGACCAACAAACAGATCATTTTTGAGCGTGCCGTGGAGGGCGAACGGGTCCTGGTAGCGGTGAACGCGGACGGTGCTCCCTATGTAGCCCATTTCGACGCGGGCTGCGGGCGGGCTACAGATCTGATTACCGGCAAGCTCCACGACTTCGGCGGCGGCAGTGAAATGCCCCCTTACAGCGTTGCCTTCTGGCAGTGCGAACGCTGATTACTGTTTCAGCAAAAATCCCGCCTCATCCAGCTGTTCCTCCACGCGGCGGAACGCCGCCTCATCCGGACAGGACAGGGTGTGCAGATGCACGCCCTCCGTGAGACAGGAGAGGGGCTGCGCGGCGTTGCAGCGGAGGATGAACTGCTGGACATCGTAGCGGCTGGAGAGCTGGAGTGCGCCCGTCAGCTGGCCGTAGACCGGATGCTCAACGACCACGTCCAGCACGGTACAGCCGTTGTCCACCATGATTTGCAGCTCGGTCTGCATATCCTCCGAACGGTGGCGGCAGGCGGTCCGCCGGAGCAGGCCGCTGTGATTTTGCAGCTGGTAGCCCCGGGCGGCGGCAATGACCGGCGCGCCCCCGGCACGCAGCAGCGCAATGTCGCCGACAATCAGCTGCCGGCTGACATGAAAGTGTCCCGCCAGCGCGGAGGCGCTGACAGGCTGGGTGGAGTTGTTGAGAATATCCAGAATGGCGGTGCGGCGTTCCGCTGCGGTCATGGCGTGGGCCCCCTTCTTGGATTCGTTTATTTTAACAATAGTATAGCGCGATAACCGCCTGTTCGTCAAGGAAAAGCACAAAAGGATTTTTCGGAAAATTTTCCGGGAATTTGTGCTTGCGTTTGGGGCGCGGATGTGTGATAATAGGGGTGCAGTGATACAAAAGACAATTGACCCAACAGGCAATCAGATCGGAGGTAACCGCTATTGAGCTTTCAGGAAATGACCCAGGACATCATCAGCCATCCTCTTTTTATCGAACTTCGGGATGTTCAGCACCACGGCGGAGAAAATTCACTGTATATGCACTCTGTAGACACCGCGAAATGTGCGTACAAGCTGGCGCGGAAGTTCCATATGCCGGAGGAACGGGTATGTTCCGTCACACGGGCCGCGCTGCTCCACGACTTTTTTGGATACGATTGGCAAAGCGAACGGCATAAACGGTATAAGAAATACTATTCCGGCTGGCAGCGTATCACACATATGCACGCATTCATTCACGGGGCCCATGCGGCCCACCGGGCCAACCGTATCTTTGGCCTGAACGCCCGCCAGCAGGCCGCCATTACCAGCCACATGTTTCCTCTGGCCCCCATACCAACCAATTCGGAAGCGTGGATTCTGACTCTGGCGGATAAGATTGTCGCCTCTCGAGAGGTGGGCGTAACCGTCGGCTGGCATGTCCGCAAAATGTACCAAAAGGTCAAAAGCTGACCACCGAAAGAGCCGTCCCCAAAAACGGGGACGGCTCTTTTTGCGCAGGTATATGATTTGAACGGCCCGGCTGTTTTGCCCCGCTAATCATTTTGGTTGGCGGTCTCCGAAAACTCCCTGACCGCCGCCCTGATCTCTTCGCCTGCGCCGATTTTTTGCAGCATGGTCCACCACGCGGTCCGGGCGGTGGTCCAGTTGGGTGTGATCTGATAGTAGTCACCTACATAGGGAATAAATTGGCTGTACTTTGTCATCAGCGCGTCATTTTCATAGAGATTCTGCATATCCTTTACCGGCCAGAAGTGCGCGATCTGTACCGCGCGGGAATAGACGGAGTCATTGCCGGCAATGAAGCGGATAAACGATTTGGCGGCCTCGATTTTTTCCGCATCCCCACTGTCGAACACGCCGAAGCCCCAGATGCCGCCCTGCAATTTCGGCTGGCCGGAGCTGGTGGGGAAGGTCATTGGAAGGACGGTAAAATGCAGATCCTGCTTTTTGACCGTGCGGGAAATCTCAAACGAACAGTTCCAGCAGAACGCCATTGCCAGTTCCCCCTGACAGAACCGGTCGATTTCACCGTTCCCGTTCAGCTCGGGCTCGAAGTCAATGCCGTCCAGCTCATAGAGCAGCTGCAAGGCTTGGATATTTTCCTCACTCTCCACTACATAGCGGGTATGGGCCTCGTCGGTGAAAGAGCCGCCGTACAGATTGTTCACCAGCGCACGGGTTCCCTGATCTCCGCCCTGGCCGCCGCAGTATACCGCGCCCACATGCTCCTGGCCGTAGGCCCGCAGCGCCTGGACCGCGCTGGCAAAGCCCTCCGCCGTCCATGTATGGTTCTCCTCGTCCAGATACTGCAAGGCGTCCGCGGCCCGGAACAGGTCATAATTGACGGCCATGCAGTGTGCGCTCATGCAGATGGGATATACATAGTATTCCCCGCTGCTTTGACGGCAGGCGGTCCGGACGGACTCGTAGATATCCGCGCCGCTCTCCTCCCAGAGATCGGTCAGATCCAGCATCAGACCGCGGCTGCCCCAGTTGGTGACAAGCCGCTCCGGACTCTCCAGCACCAGATCCGGCGGAGTGCCGCTGGCAATGGCTTTTTCCATTCGGGTGTCGCCGGTATCATAGTTCAGATATTCTACAGATACGCGGATATCCGGATATGCTTTCCGGAAGCTGGTGAGCAGTCTGGAAACGGAGGTAGGATTTCCCCAGTCCCCCACCTGATACGCCCAGAGCGTAATCTCCACAGGCTCCTTTTGCTGCCGGGTATCATCCGGCTCCCCCGCAATGCGGGACGTTTCGGCGCAGGCCGTCAGACACAGGATGGACAACAGCAGGAGCATCCTGGTCAGCGCTTTCCACATTCTTTCCACCTCCATGTAATCAGTGCTTGGTGTATTGGCCGATCAGTCTGGAGACCTCGCCGATATCAATAGGCTTTGGGGTATGTGCGTTCATGCCGCACTCCAGACACCGCTGGATATCGTCATGGAATGCGTCCGCGCTCACCGCGATAATCGGCACGCTCTCCGCGTCGGGCCGCTGGGAGGAACGGATTGTTCTGGCGGCTTCGAATCCGCTCATCTGCGGCATCCGCAGGTCCATTAAAACGATATTATACCAGCCGGGCGGCGACTGCGTGAATTTTTCCACACAGATGAGACCGTTTTCTGCCCAATCCACCTCCAGCCCCATGTCCTGAAGCAGTTCATTGGCGATCTCATAATTCAGCTCGTTGTCCTCAGCCAGCAGGACCCGCATGCCGTTGAAATCCGGCAACTCTTCCTCCGCCTCCTGCGGGACGGATTCCAGTATGTATTTCCGCAGGCTGTAATACAGGGTGGAACGGAAGAGGGGTTTTGTGATACAGCCGGTGATTCCGGCGGGCTTTGCCCATTCCTCGATCTCTGTCCACTCCTCGTCGGACAGAAGCAGGACCGGCACCCAGATCTCCTCGTGCATTTTCTGCACGGCGCAAAGTCCTTCCTCAAAGGGAAGGTTCCAGTTCAGCAGGATGAAGTGGAACGCCTTGTCCATATATCTCGTCTTCACCAGATTGGCGGCCTGTTCCGCGTCCCCGGCGCTCTCTGCGTACAGGCCAATGGATGTCAGCGTCTCCACCGCTGCCTCACGTGTCAGGGGGTCGCTGTCCACCACCAGAATATTACGTTTCGGCAGATGCAGGTCCAGCTCCTGCACATGGGTTTTCTCCAGATCCAGAATCACATGGAATTCACTGCCCTTACCCGGCTCGCTGTCTACCGTAATAGTACCCTGCATCGCGTCCACCAGATGCTTTGTAATGGTCAGGCCCAGTCCGGACCCGGCGGCCTGCTGCACCCGGGCGTGGTCCTCCCGGACAAAGGCGTCAAAGATCCGCTCCTGAAGCTCTTTCTCGATCCCGATGCCGGTGTCCTTCACCGTCAGATGCGTCCGGATAAACGCGCTGCCCTTTGGGGACTCCTCCTGCCGGACCAGCAGCCGGATCTCGCCGCCCGCGGGGGTGAACTTGACCGCGTTGCCCAACAGATTCAGAAGGATCTGGGTCAGGCGGACGGTGTCGCCCAGGACATTTTCAAAGAGGACGTTTTTGGTGTACACATGAAAAACCTGCTGTTTCTCTATGGCTTGGGACTGGATCAGCGGCATCAGATTGGAGGCGATCTCCTTCAGCGACACCGGCTCCTGATGTACCTGCAATTCTCCCCGCTCGATCTTGGACATATCCAGGATATCATTGAGCAGGCTCAGCAGGTGGCGGCTGGACACATTGATCTTTTTCAGACAGGACCGCACCTGCGGCGTGTTGTTGATATTGGCAATGGCGACCGTCGTCATGCCCATAATACCGTTCATGGGTGTGCGGATATCGTGGCTCATGTTGGACAGGAATTCGCTCTTTGCCTGACTGGCCCGCTCGGCACTTTCACGGGCGTGGTCTGCGCTCTGTTTGGCCTCGTCCAGCTCCTGCACCTGCTGCCGCGTCATGCGGTAGTATTTGATAAAGCCCAGTATCAGCATGCCTAAAATCAGGCAGCAGCCCCCTAGCGATACCTGCATCCACCGGTTCCCCAGACTGGAAATCGTCTGATCCAAGGTGCTGTAGGGCAGATACAGGACCAGATACCACCCGGAATCCGGAAGGGAGGAGCAGTACAGATGCCACCGGCTGTCCTTCATTTGGACCTGACAGGTATAGTCACGCTTTTCCGCCATGGCGGCGGTCATTTCCCGCACCATATCTTCCCCTGTTCCGCCCGACAGAGGCCAGTATAATTGGGCGGCGCGGTCGAAATAGTTGTTGTCGTCCTGCATGGTCCGGCCCGGGATGATGAAGCTGCCGTCCCGGCGGATGATGGAGTAATTTGCCATTGACTCATTGATATTTTGTGTCAAAGTATAGTCCAGATAACTGATGGGCAGACCGGCCACCAGCGCGATACTTGTGTCGCCGTCCTCCAGCGGGTACCGTGCGGGGACGGACACCATGACCACCGGGGTCCCGTTGACATCCTGTCCCGCGCCCACCTGCTCCACGCCCCGGTGCAGGGACTGCCGGAACGTCTCGGCATATAATTGCAGGTCCGCGCCGTAGACCATTTCGAACCGGTCGTCCTTTGTATAGAAGGCCAGATACTCGAATCCCCTGGCCCGGGCGAGATAGGCAAGGGATACACGCATGGCAGCCAGATCGGACCGGCTGTCCGGCGGCACGGCGTCCACCAGTCCCGACACCTGGCTGAGCTGCAATTCCATTGTTGTACCGAAGTGGGCGGCGACCTGCTCACTGATTCCGGACATATAGAGAACGCCGATATCCGTGATAGCATCCGCGCCCATTCTGCTGCTCCAGATAGTCTGGACGCTGAACACGATGATGCAGAAGATAGAAACCAGCAGTACGCCTGATCCCAAAAACCGAGTGATTCTATTCTCCAACGCTCATTTTTCCCCTTTCTATACTGGCTTCCATTTGATTGTAACCATTTATTTACAGCAAGTATATCACAGGAGACGTACAATTTCAATGAATATTTAACCAGCGTGAAAAAATCTACAGCGCCTGCTCCGCCTCCATTTTCCGGAACAGCCCGCCCAGCGCCAGAACCGCCGCCGCGGACAGCACCAGTTCGGCGGTAGGCTGCGCATAGGCGAGGCCGAAGAGGGGGAGGAGGCGGTTCCAGATAAAGAGGGCGGGGATCTCCAGAACGATTTTCCGCAGGATTGCGAACAGCAGCGCCTGGCGTCCCAGACCGCAGGCCTGGAATACGCCCACCGCTAAAAAGTCCACAACAAGGAACGGCAGCGCCAGACACAGGCCGCGGAGCAGGCGGGCGCCGCAGGCGACGATTTCCTCATTTTTCATGAACATCCAGATGAGCTTTCCCGCGCCCAGATAGAACCCAAGACAGACCAGAACCATAAAGGCGACGGAAATTTTTGCGGTAAAAAGGACGGTTTCCTTCATGCGTTTGATATTGCCGCTGCCGTAGTTGTAGCTGATGAGGGGCATGATCCCCTGCGAGAGGCCAAAGGAGATCTGCATGGGGATCATATTAATTTTCTGACTGATGCCCATAGCTGCCACTGCGTCGGACCCGAATCCGGCGGTAAAATTATTGAGCACCGTCATGCCGGTGACATTCAGGAGGTTCTGAATGGCCGACGGAATCCCCACAGCGCAGATGCCCGCGAAAATGGCCCGGTCCCAGCGCAGCGATTTGGGATAGACGCTCACAAAGGTTTTCTCTCTCCTGACGAACAGCAGGACAAAATAGTACAGGCACGCGGCGCAGTTTGACAGAAACGTGGCGAGTCCCGCACCGGCAGCGCCCATACCGAGACCCCAGGGCAGAATAAAGATAGGGTCCAGAACGATATTCAGCAGACATCCGCTCATGGTGCCGATACTGGCGTGGAGCGTCGCGCCCTCCGCCCGCACCAGATACGCCATTACAACGTTCAGGATCGCCGGTGCCGCGCCGCAGGAGACCGTCCAGAGCATGTATTCCGCGGTAGCGGCGGAGGTTTCGGCGTTGGCGCCGAGAAGGGCAAGCAGAGGAGTTTTCAGGATCGTGACAGCCGCGGAAAACAGTGCCCCGCACAGCAGGGAGCAGTAAAATCCAATAGCGGAGCTGCGCCGGACGGCATCAAAATCCTTTCGTCCCAGGGCGCGGCTCATCATACTGGAGGTGCCGACGCCAAAGAGATTGTTGACCGCGTTGAAGGCCAGCAGCACCGGTGCGGCTAACGTGACGGCGGCGTTTTGGATAGGGTCGTTCAGCATCCCGACAAAATAGGTGTCAGCGAGGCTGTAGAGCACCGTTACAAGGGAGCTGATGACTGTCGGGACAGCCATTGTCATGACGGCGCGGGGGACCGGTGTTTGCTCAAATAGAATGGTTTTATCCTGATTTGCCATAAAAACTCACACTTCCTTTTTTATATGTATCTTACAAAAATATAGGACAAAGCGCAACGGCAGTTTGCACAAAAAAACATACCACAGCAGATACGCGTCTGCTGCGGTATTATAGGTGCGGTTATCCCTTAATCCATTCGCTCGTCTTTGTTGGTCCAGCACTCCCGGAACCGCGCCGCAAAGGACGGCGGTTCGCCGTGGGCGTACAGATGAGACAGGTCCCCGAAGGAGGACATCCGGAAAATAGCGGTTCCCTCTCTGCGCTCCTCCGTCACAAGGGTTGTGACCGACGACGTCAGCGCACAGGTATGATGCCACAGCACCATGGGGGAGGTGTTCAGAAGCCGGCTGAGCAGGACGCATTCCAGACCGAAATGGCAGAAAAACAGGATAGTATCGCTATTGGGATGTACGGCCTGATAGATACGTCCGTTCCGGCGGTAGCCGTGGCGTTCCAGCAGGGCGTCGAAATTTTCGATTACCCAATCATACGCCTCCTTCACATGGCCCTCCTGCATGGCGGGGTGTTCAAACCAGCGGTCCGGCGAATAAAACCGCTCGTCCTCCGCCCAATCCTGGGGGAGCCAGTCCCAAGGGATAGTTTTGCGGCCCGGGGCGTCCGGACGCCGGATAGGTGCGGTAAATTCCCGCAGCCATTCACATTCCACGGCGGTACGGCCTGTTTTTTGCAGGGTCATTGCCGCGGTTTCTCTGGCCCGGCCCAGCGGAGACACATAGCAGTCCTTTACGACAATTTCCGCCAGCCTTTCCGACAGATACTCCGCTTCCCTCCGGCCCTTTTCCGTCAGGACGTCAAGGTCATAGTCCGGCTCTGCGTGCCGGACAATCACTAATTTCAAAGAAATCCCTCCTGCTGTTTCACCACTCGCGCCGGACATCCTCTTCCCGGACGCCGTACAGGCGCAGAAATTCCGACAGATCGCCGTCGTTTCTGATGAGCATGATTTCGATAAATTTACCGCTGGTGGTATCTTTGAACCCGGCCACCTGTTCCCCCGTGCAGATGCTGGAGCGGATGACGGGGATTTTACCGGTTTTGTCGAAGTTGATTGTCCGCTCCTTTTTATGTTTCCAAAACATCACTGTTATTCGTCCTTAATCCAGCCCATTTTCCGGCCCATGATCTCGGGATTGTCCGGTATGGGCGGCAGCTTCGCCGTATCGGAAAAAGAAAAATACTCGTCGTCGCCCAGCGCGGCGGTACGGCCGGCCCAGTACTCCAGCCAGTCCAGGAAATGGAAGGGCTTTCCGGTTTTCTCATCGTACAGCGGGATAATGCCCACATCGTTGGCCAGATCATAGAACCAGACAGTTCCGTATGTATCGGGGTCCCGGCTGTTGACGACCAGAACACTGTCCATTCCGCAGCCCTCGGTACACAGAGGGAGCAAGCCGCAATCAACGTTGTCCCCGTCATCCTCATCGTCCTCGCCGCCATAGAATTCGTCCATTTCCTCCTCGGTCATGTAAAGAAAATAGATGCTGTTGTCCAGCGTATATGGGAACGGTTCTTCCAAAACCGATGCAAGCTCTCGGTGAAATTTATTGAACCGGATCAGACCGTAAAACGGCTGGCTCCCGGCGCTGTATGCCGTAGTGATAAACCGCCGGTAATCCTCCGGCAGACGGATGCCGTGCTGTTTCTCGAAAGCGGCAACCTCATTCTCACTGGCGGGCGGTTCCCATTTGACGGGCCACTGTCCGCATGTAATCCCAAATTCTCTGTCCCGCAGCGCGTCGATTTTCGCCATAATTTGTGCGATGCGCTGGTCGATCTGTTCAAAAGAACCCATGAAAATCTCTCCTTATTTTTTCAGCTTTTCCCCATGATTTTCTGGCCGCATTTCGGGCAGGTGATCTCAATTTTCCCCTTCCCCGCCGGAACGCGGCAGATTGTTTTACAGTTCTTACAGGTAAAATATTTGTGGTCCTTGTCAAGCCGCCGCTGCTTCATGCCGTTGAGACGGATTTGAATGGGACGCCACCAGTTCAGGAACCGCATGTTTTCTGCCTGACGTTTGGGCAGATTTCTGGAGAACATCCGGTACATGACCAGAACTGCCGCGGCCAGCGTCAGAAGCTGCAAAAGGAGGGAAAGGGGCCGGAAACGGGCAAAGAGGGTCTGCAAAACGCACAGAACCAGATACAGCGCCAAAAGAGCGGCGTTCAGCTGATCCCCTCCGTTGCGTCCATACATGAAGCGCGCCGCCGCGCTGCTGATCCGGTAGAAAAAGTTTCGCATAGAGAGACCCCCGACTTTGTACAAGGTTTTTCGTCAGTATAACAGGCAATTATGAACAAATAAAGTCCGGGATCAAAATTTATTTTTGTGACGGGCCGGAAAATGCGATGCCCAGCGGTTCCGGCGCACTGGAATATCTCATTAAACGGAATCTGGAATAGGGGTCGCGGCTGATGCTGTAGTCGTAGCCACCCAGAAATCGCAGGCCCGCCGCATCCCAGACGCCCAGCATAATTTGGTATTCATTGTTGTTGTAAAAGCTGCAATATTCGGCGGTGGCGGCAAGAACCATACGCTGTCCGTCCCAGGCCAGCCGGGCATAATCCGGATAGTAGAAGTAGTAGCGGGTCAGGTCCTCGGACGGCGTGCCGGTGAGGACGGTCTCGTACCGTCCGCCCGCCTCCTGAATCAGACAGAACGCATTTTCCTGCTGGATATAAACAAGATCGTCCTGTTCCAGACAGGTCAGGCCGCCGCTCCCGTCAAATTCCATCAGTTCTATCCGCTGGAGCGCGTTTCCGGTTTCGATATCCAGAATTGTCAGCACCAGTTTTCCCGCTTCTTTGGTGTACAGCAGCAGCTTTGTTTGATCCTGACTGAGGGCAAGTTCGATTGTCAGGGCATCGCCGGTGGGATAGAACAGCCGGACTTTGGAGACGTCCCACCATTCATAAGGGCCGAACGGTTCTCCTTTTACTGGAGGAATAAAATGCACCCCCGGTCCGTCCGGACATTGCAGGCGGCCGTCCGGTACGCCGTCTGTGACGGAGGTCGTGATGAGATAGACGCCGCTGTCCGTAACCACGCCCCGGGTGTCGAGATTATCCCAGACCTCCAGTTCGGGATTGATATTTATATTCAGATAGTCCACATTTCCGCCGCCGTCCTTCCGCACCGTGATCTCGATCAGCTTCTCTTCCGGCACCTTGAGCCGGAAATAGTCGCTGAACTGCTGGACTTGAAGGGAGGAAACAATGTCAAACAAATAGCCGTTGCCCACGTCAAGAACCAGCGGATAATATTCGTAGTAGTCTGCTAGCCGGACCGTCTCCGTCCGTTCTTCCCCGTTGGGGGTGCGTTTCGCGACCGCCCGAATGGCCAGGATTGGGGTGTCCGGATAGGATGCGTCATTCTCCTCCAGCCACCCGGAGCGGACGGACGTAGTATATCCCAGGTTGCCAAAGGTGTATATGGCTACGTAATTCTGCCGGGTTTGCGTATAGCTCCGGCTGGTCAGGGACAGTGTAAAATCCGTCTCCGACTCTCCGGCGCGTCCGGGGGAGAAGGAGGTGTCCCAGAAAAGCTGCCGCTTCTGATCCTCAGTGCGGTAGGTGATTGTCACGTCCGCCGCTGCGGGGTCTCCCTCCAGAACATGTTCTGTGATTTCGATTTTGTCTTTAGCGCTGTCGAGCCATTTGTGACCGGCAAGCAGCGTCCCCACGGACAACGCCAGCAGCAGCGGCAGCAAAACAAGATACCGTTTCATGATGCGTCCTCCTCATCTTCCGTCAGGCGTTCCAGCGCACGGCTCACGCGGTCCGGTTCATAGCGGTAGGTCTCCTTCACGTAATCCATTAGACTTTTATTCTGCTCCTCCAAATCCAGCGTACTTACGTCTCCAATCAATTTCCCTGTCCGCAGCAGAACGGCGCGGCTCACAAAATGCTCCACTTCTTCCAGCAGGTGGGTGGACAGGAGAATGGTTTCGTTTGGCTCCAGGATACCCAGCAGGACTTTATAAAAATCCTCCCGGTTAAAGACGTCGTTTCCGGCGAAGGGTTCGTCCATGAGGATATAGTCTGCCCCCTGACAGAGCGCTAAAATGACTTCAAACTGATTTTTCTGTCCGGTGGAAAAGCTGCGCAGCGCACGGTTTCCGGGCAGCTCAAAAAATTCCAGCAGTGCCTGAAAACGCTTTTCCCGCCAGTGAGGAAAGTGCATTTTGTAAAAATCCCGGTGGGCGTTGGGGGTGAGATTGGGGAAAAAGGAGTGTTCGCAGGTGGCGAAAGAGATACGTTCAATATTTTTATGGGTGACAGGTTCGCCGTCCAGCGTGATTTCTCCCTGATAGGACAGCAGGTTCAGGATACATTTCAGCAGGGTGGTTTTACCCGCGCCGTTCTCCCCGAACAGCCCGATGATCTCCCCCGGGGCCGCCGTCAGACGCACGCCGTCCAGAGCGGTATTTCTTTTAGGATAGTAGATTTTTTGTACATTTTTGATTTCAAGCATAGTAAAGCCCTCCTACAGATACAGAAAACAGATTTTCCCAGAACATCCGCCATTGACCCGGCTCCAGACACTGCCGCGGTGTAAAGAAACAGTAGACTGCGTAGAAAAGCAGCGTGTTCAGAACAACCAGCACAAAACAGGCGGTCAAACCCAGCAGCGGCAGTGCAAGACATCGCCGCCATAAATCCCAGCGGTCGGGCAGGCGGCGCATAAGATAGATGCTGCGGCTGTCACGGAAATGGTAATAGTAGTGCCACAGCGCCAGCGGCAGCATACAGAAGGCCGTCAGGGCGAAGAGAAATGAGGTGCTGTCCCAGATTTGAAAAAACGGCTGCATGACCACACCCGGACGGAGATACATGTTCCAGGGGTCGAACAGATTGGAGTGGGCTCCGTAGTACCGGCCTAGAAAAGAAACTATACTGAAAACCCACGACGAAAAGACCGCAGTTACAATCCCCAGACAGGTTTTCCGTCCGTCCAGCCCTAGCGGGACCAGGTGTTCAAAAGTAATTTTTTTACTCCTCATAGTAAGCATTCTCCCAGCAATAAAACGCATCCACGCCCATAACAGCGGCTGCCGCTAACACCCCGAAGACGTCCACGGACCAGTGCCCGACGCCCTGCCGGAAATAGACCCCCAGCAGGATACAGGAAAAAAGCGGCATAATCCAGCCGTAGCGGCTGCCGCGGCGCAGCTTATAGGTCATCAGGGAGGCGGAAAAACCCGCCGCGGCCAGCAGTGCAGCGATACAGTAATACCGTGTCCAATTCCCCAGCGGCAGGAGATTGTGCAGGAACGGGTCCCGGTAAAAGGCCAGGAAAAGGGTTTGCGCACTGACAGACTGGGGGTCGAGCAGCCGGGTATACCAGTACCCAAGCCCCAGTACGGCTGCCGTCTGTACCGCCCAGAAAAGCAGCAGGCAGACAACATTATAAACGGCTTTCCACAGCACCGCCGTTTTTTCAGGGATTCTCAGGCGCCGGAGTGCATAGCCGGTACTGTGATTCTGGTCGCCGCTGCTGCTGAGCTGGATCATCAGCAGCATCAGAAACACAAAGCACAGCTGCGGAACCCAATGCAGAGTGTCTTCAAAGGTGCGGCAGTCCACAGTCAGATATGTCAGATATTTGTTCCAGTTGAGCCGGAACACCAGTGTTTCCGATGCGCACATGGCGCAAAGCAAACCAATTACCGTATGCAGGTTATTTCTGGCGCACAGGGCCAGAACCGATAGATGTTTTTTCATAAAAGTGTATCCTTTCCTTACGATTCATCCCAGAGCCGTTCCACCAGCGCGGCTGCCTCCGCTTTCTCCACCCCGGACTGCCGCAGTGCCTGTATCAGCTTCCGCACGTCGTCGCAGAGGAGCTGCTCACGGATTTTTTCACGCTGTTCCGGGGAGGCGGAGACGCAGCTTTTCGCGCCGGAATGGGACTGGATCAAGCCCTCATCCTCCAAAATCCGGTATGCTTTCTGAATGGTGTTTGGATTCACCCCCAGCAGTGCCGACAGTACCCGGCGGGAGGGCAGCTCGTCGCCGGAGAGGATTGTCCCAGCCGCGATGCCCCGCTGAATGAATTGTACGATCTGGGTATAAATGGGTGCGCCGTCCGAACGGACGAAGGTACTGAAAGAAACCATTTTCCACCTCCTTTACCAAAACTGTATCAGTTAAGTAATACGGTTTGACTGTATTATAGCAGTAATACGGTTTGCTGTCAAGGACATAAATCCGGAAGAATGGGTATACTAATCATATCCCCACACAGAAAGGAAAATTTTCTATGAACGAACAAGCCTTGACAAAAATCAGTTACGGACTTTTTCTGCTGTCCGTCCAGGAAAACGGCCGGGACAATGCCAGCATTGTCAACACCCTCAGCCAGATCGCCAACCGGCCCAACTGCGTTTCGGTAGCGGTGAGCAAGAAATCCCTGACCCACGACATGCTCCTGCATACCGGTCTGTTCACCGCTTCCATTCTTACTGACACTGCTCCCTTTTCCCTTTTCCGGCATTTCGGGATGCAGAGCGGCCGTGAGGCCGACAAATTCGCAGGATTCTCCCAGACCGCCCGCGACCCCTCCGGCCTGCTCCACCTGACGGAACATGCCAACGCCTACGTTACCGGCGCGGTGCGTCACACACTGGACTTCCAGTCCCACACGCTTTTCATCGCGGAGCCCATTCACGCCGAGATCCTCTCCGACGCCCCCTCCCTCACCTATGACACCTACTATAAGCACATCAAGCCCAAGCCGGAGCCGTCGCAAAAAACCGGCTGGCGGTGCAAGGTCTGCGGCTATGTGTACGAGGGCGAGGAGCTGCCGCCGGACTTCATTTGTCCCTGGTGTAAACACGGCGCCGTTGATTTCGAGCGCGTCTGAAGCCGGTTTTGCAGGACCGGAAAAATTGCAGCTAATTTGCGTACCGCACAAAAAATCCGGCAGTTAACGCCGGTTTTTTTGTTCAGGAAAACGGCCTGCCCTCCCAAAAAACCCGGTATTCTGTGATTTGTGCGCTTTTCCCGCCCAAGGTCCCCCCACTGCCCGCCGTTCCCGTTAAAACGGAAGATTTTTTAGCGTT
>CAMWSZ010000027.1 GCA_947177005.1 uncultured Clostridia bacterium
CTGCTATGCCTCCGGGGTGGAATCGCTGGCCGTCAGCGTGCGCAACGGACTGCCGGAATTGATCTACCGCGAAAAAAATGCCACCTACCGTTTCCCGGTGGGACTGGGCGTGCCGGTCATCAGCGAAGTGGATTTCCAGGGCGACGCCTATCAGATCGCCGCGCTGGGCCGCTTTACCCATGACGAAGAGGAACGCCCGGTGTTCTATATCCGGCTCAGCCTGATCGAAACCCCCTCCGTCCGTATCCTGAAGCTGATTTTAGACGGGGACCGACTGCTCCTCCGTCAGACCGAAACCCCCGGTATCCCTTATGTTTATAGAAAACTCAGTCTGGCGGCGCAGTCCGCATTGTACAAGCCCCTGCTGCTGGTGGCGGCGGGCGGTACGGAGGAGGATTACCTGCGCTATAAAACCTTGCAGCTGCTGTCCCCGGAGGTTGCGTTCCGGCCCGCGTAGAGAAAAAATGAACACAAGCTCCGGGGATTTCCCCGGAGCTTCTGCGTTTTTTACGCCCCTTTTCGGTTTTTTGTGCAAATCGCTTGACTTCTTTGCATATTCTGTTTATACTATAATACAGTTTTCCCGAAAAAACTGGAGAGGAGCGAAAATATGTTAGATGAGACCTACTATCAGAAGACAGATGCTATCATCGCCCGGCACTCCTGTGAGCCGCGGTCCCTGATTCCCATCATTCAGGATATCCAGGCAGAATACCGCTATCTGCCCCCGGAACTGCTGTCCTATGTGGCCGGAAAGCTGGGGATCTCGGAGTCTAAGGCTTTCAGCGTGGCCAGCTTCTACGAGAACTTCTCGTTCGAGGCCAAGGGCAAGTATGTCATCAAGATCTGCGACGGTACGGCCTGTCATGTCCGCAAATCCGCACCTATTATGGAGCGGCTGTATAAGGAGCTGGGCCTGAGCAAGAAAAAACATACCACGGACGATCAGCTGTTTACCCTGGAAACGGTTTCCTGTCTCGGCGCCTGCGGCCTGGCCCCCGCTATGATGGTCAATGAGCAGGTCCACCCGAAAATGACCCCGGATTCTGCCGCTGAGCTGGTCGAGAAGCTGCGGAAGGAGGAGAGCGTATGATCGGTACAAGAGATGAGCTGCTGCAATCCCGTGCGGCGGCGGAAAGCAAATTAAACTCCTATGACTGTCGAATCCTGGTCTGCTCCGGCACCGGCTGTATCGCCACCGGGTCCCGGAAAATCTATGAGATCTTTCGTGAACTGACCCAGAACGCCCCCCAGACTACCCTGGAGTTCGCTCCCCACGAGGGGGAAACCAAACAGGTGGGCGTGAAAAACACCGGCTGTCAGGGCGTGTGTGAGCTGGGCCCCCTGGTCCGCATCCAGAAGGGCAACAGCGTGATCCAGTACATCAAGGTCCAGCCGGACGACTGTTCCGAAATTTTCGAGAAAAGCGTCATCGGCGACGAAATCGTAGAACGCCTGCTGTACCACGTGGACGAAAAACCCTGCAAAGGTCCCGAGGATATCCCCTTTATCGCCAAGCAGACAAGAATCGTCCTGAAAAACTGCGGCAAATATGACGCCCAGTCCCTGGAGGAATACCTGGCCAGCGGCGGCTTCGCGGCGTTGGAAAAGGCTATGTTCGAATTGACCCCCGAACAGGTCATCGACGAGGTTGACGCCTCCGGCCTGCGCGGACGCGGCGGCGGCGGTTTCCCTGCCGGACGTAAGTGGAAACAGGTGGCCGGTCAGAAAGTCACGGAACGCTATGTGGTCTGCAACGGCGACGAGGGCGACCCCGGCGCGTTCATGGACGGCTCCGTCATGGAGGGCGACCCCTACCGCATGATCGAGGGTATGATGATCGCTGCCTACGCGGTCAAGGCCCAGAACGGTTACATCTATGTGCGTGCGGAGTACCCCAACTCCGTGGCGCGGCTCACAAAAGCCATTCATATTTTGGAGGAGAACGGCCTGCTGGGCGACAATATCCTCGGCACCGATTTCTGCTTCCATATGCATATCAACCGCGGCGCGGGCGCGTTCGTGTGCGGCGAGGGCTCCGCTTTGACCGCCTCCATTGAGGGCAAGCGCGGTATGCCCCGTACCAAACCGCCCCGCACCGTTGACAAGGGCCTCTGGGAACGGCCTACGGTCCTCAACAACGTGGAGACCTTCGCCAATGTCCCCGATATCGTCATGAAGGGCGCGAAATGGTTCCGTACTATCGGCACCGAGGGCTCCCCCGGCACCAAAACCTTCTCCCTCACCGGCAGTATCCGCAATACCGGCCTGATTGAAGTCCCTATGGGCACCACCCTCCGGGAGATCATTTACGAAATCGGCGGCGGCCTGAAGGACGACGCGGTCTTTAAGGCGGTTCAGACCGGCGGCCCCTCCGGCGGCTGCCTCACCACCGAACACCTGGACGAACCCCTTGATTTCGATTCCATTAAGAAATTCGGGTCCATTGTGGGCTCCGGCGGCCTGGTCGTCATGGACGAAAATACCTGTATGGTCGAGGTGGCCCGGTTCTTCATGAGCTTCACCCAGCGCGAAAGCTGCGGTAAGTGCGTGCCGTGCCGCGAGGGCACCAAGCGGATGCTGGAAATCCTGGAGCGCATCGTGGCCGGAAAGGGCGTCCCCGAGGATATGGACGAACTGCTGGAGCTGGCTGACACCATTCAAAATACCGCCCTGTGCGGTCTGGGCAAGAGCGCTCCCAAGCCCGTGGTCAGCACCCTGCGCCACTTCCGCGACGAGTACGAAGCCCATATTATCGAAAAACGCTGCCCCGCCGGTGTCTGCTCCGGCCTTAAACAGTACATCATCGACCCCGAGAAGTGCAAGGGCTGCTCCAAGTGCGCCAAAAACTGTCCCGCCGGGGCCATCAGCGGCGAAATCCGTTCGCCGTATGTCATCGACCAGAGCAAGTGCCTCAAGTGCGGCGCATGCCTCGACAACTGCGCGTTTAATGCCATTGACGTGAAATAAGAAGGGAGAGAAACGAATCTATGGGAGGAACCATGACCATTGACGGGCGGCAGGTTACGTTTACCGACGAGCCCAACGTGCTCTCCGTCATCCGAAAAGCCAATATCGATATCCCCACCCTCTGCTATATGAAGGATCTGCCCATCTACGGCGCGTGCCGCCTGTGTACGGTGGAGGACGGCCGGGGCCGCACCTTCTCCTCCTGTTCCGAAACACCACGGGACGGTATGGAGATCTATACCAGTACCCCCAAGCTCATGCGTTACCGGAAAATGATCCTCGAGCTGCTGCTGGCGTCCCACTGCCGCGACTGCACTACCTGCGACAAAAGCGGGTCCTGCCGCTTGCAGGAGCTGTGCAACCGTCTGGGCGTGAACCGGGTGCGGTTCGAGAATACTAAAGAGCAGTATGAGCTGGACACCAGCTCCCCCTCTATCATCCGCGATCCCAATAAGTGCGTGCTGTGCGGCAACTGCGTGCGCGTGTGCGAGAACATTCAGGGCGTCAACGCAATCGACTTCGCCTACCGCGGCACCGACGCTATGGTGACACCCGCTTTCAACAAAAAGCTGGCGGAGACCGACTGCGTTAACTGCGGCCAGTGCCGCGTGGTGTGCCCCACCGGCGCTATCACCATTCACAGCAACATCGACGACGTGTGGGACGCCCTGGCCGACAAGGATACAAAAGTAATCTGTCAGGTGGCACCCGCGGTGCGCGTCGGGCTGGGCGACGCTTTCGGCCTGCCCACCGGCTCCAACGTCTTCGGCCAAATGGTCACCGCGCTGCATCAGCTGGGCTTCGATCAGGTCTACGATACCACCTACGGCGCAGACCTCACGGTCATCGAGGAGGCCAAAGAGGCGGTGGAGCGTCTCAACAAAAACGAAAACCTGCCTATCTTTACCTCCTGCTGTCCGGCATGGGTGAAATTCTGCCAGACCAGATACCCCGATCTCGCGGGTCATCTGTCTACCTGCCGTTCGCCCCAGCAGATGTTCGGCGCGGTGCTGAAGGAGTACTTTAAGGACGAGACCAAAAATGAGGGCAAAAAAGTCGTCTCCGTCACCATTATGCCCTGTACCGCAAAAAAAGACGAGATCCGCCGCCCCACCTCCTGGACCAACGGCGAACAGGACATCGATTACGCACTGACCACCACCGAGGTGGCCGCCATGATCCGGCGGGCAGGCATCAAGTTCGAAACGCTGGAGGAATCTAAGGCGGATGATCCCTTTGAGCTGGGTTCCGGCGGCGGCGTGATCTTCGGCGTCACCGGCGGCGTCACCGAGGCCGTGCTGCGCTGGATCGGCGGCGGTACTGACGGTACAATCAGCACCTGCGGCGTCCGCGGCGAGGAGGGCATGAAAGAGTTTACCTACAAACACGGTGATCTCACCCTCCGCGGCGCGGTGGTCAGCGGACTGGCTAACGCCGCCCGCCTCATGGACCGAATCCGTGCGGGCGAGGTGGACTATCAGATCGTCGAAGTTATGGCGTGCCCGCGGGGCTGCGTCATGGGCGGCGGCCAGCCGGTCATGGGCGTGGACACCGCGCCCCAGACCGACCGCATCAACGGCCTCTACAACACCGATATCTCCTATGAGATCAAGGCGTCCCAGGATAACCCGGCGGTGCAGGCCCTCTATGAGGGTCTCCTCAAGGGCCGCGAGCACGAGCTGCTCCACTGCCCAAAGGTCGAGAAATAACGGAAGGAAATACGACTAATGGTAAAACATTTTATCAGCCCCAGCAAATATGTTCAGGGAACCGGCGTGCTCAGTGAACTGGGGAAATACGCCGCGCCCTATGGCAAAAAGCCCCTCGTGCTGATCTCCGAGGCCAGCTATCCCCGGGTCAAAGCAACTGTGGAGGCCAGCTTCAAAAAGGCCGGTCATGAGCCGGTCATTCAGGTCTCCAACGGCGCGTGCAGCAAGAAGGAAATCCAGCAGGTGGCCGAATCTATGTCCAAAAATGGCTGCGACAGCGTGATCGGCATCGGCGGCGGCAAGATCCTGGATCTGGCAAAGGTGGTTGCCTTCCGCAACAACGTTGCCGTGATCGTGTGCCCCACCACCGCCTCCTCCGGTATGGCCTGCTCGGCTCTGTCCATTGCCTATGACGACGAGGGCGTCTTTGACGAGTACCTGTTCCTGCCCGCCAACCCCGCTATCGTGCTGGCGGATACCACCGTCATCTCCCAGTCCGCCGTGCGCCTCACGGTGGCGGGTATGGGCGCGGCCCTGCCGTCCTACTTTGAAGCCCGGGCCTGCCGCAACAGCCGCGCAGTGGTCTACTCCGGCGGTACGGTGACCTATACCGCCCTGACCCTCGCAAAGCTGTGTATGGATACCCTCTTTGAGGACGGTCTGAAAGCAAAGCTGGCCCTGGAGGCTGGCGCTATCACAAATTCCGTGAAGAAGATTGTCGAGGCCAACATCCTGCTGGGCGGTTTGAGCGCGGAGAGCGGCGGCATGGCCGCGGCCCACGCCTATCAGGACGGCCTGACCGTTCTGGAGGAGTGCCGCCAGACATACTACGGCGAACGGGTGGCCTTCGGCACGCTGGCACAGCTTGCGCTGGAGGACGCGGACCGGTCGGAACTGGAGCAGACGCTGCGCTTCTGCACCCAGGTGGGCCTGCCTGTCACACTGGCACAGCTTGGCATTACGTCGGATACGGCGGAGAAGGTCCGTGCGGCAGCGGAAGCCGCCTGCGCGGAGAAGGATACTATGTGCAATATGCCCGTGCCTGTGACCGTGGACAACGCCGCCGCCGCCCTTCTGGCCGCCGACAGCTATGGCCGCTGGTATCAGGAGCACAACTGCATCTGAGAACATATAAATCCCTATACGCTTTTGAACCGGGACTGCCGTACTTCTGTTTGTACGGCAGTCCCGTATTTACTGTTCCCAGAAAACAGTGCGGGGAGGATTTTGATCCTCTCCGCACTTCCTTTTCATTTCGCTCTAATCAGAAAACGGGTCTTCTGACGGATTCGGAAAATCGCTTCTTTTCACCTGAACGACCGTCATGCCAATCGTCCGCAGCTGTTCGACTACAGCAGCCGGTGCCATTTCGTCTGTGATAATGGTCCCTGTTTTCTCCAGGGAAAAGCTGGCATACGTACCGGTTTTCCCGATTTTCGTGTAATCCGCCAAAATATAATACCTGCGGGCATGGCTTATCATCGTTTCGTTGATGCCGAGTTCGGTGGGTATGCCGCACAGGATTTCGCCGTCCGGAGATATCCCCGAGCACCCCATAAACGCATTCTCCGCCTGCGCCATCAGAAGATTTCGCATAGCACAGTCGCCGGTCAGGATATGGCTCTGTCCCCGAAGAGTGCCCCCCGACAGTGTGATCTCCACACCGGCCGGAAATTCACGATTGACTACCGCTCCGTTATTGGTAAAGACGTGGACCGTTTTCTCCCCTACATAATCCAGCAGGCTCAAAGCGGTACTGCTGCCGTTGATAAAGAGATTATCCCCATCCATTACCAGCGCAGCCGCATAGCGGGCAATCAGCTGCCGGTACAGGGCTACACTGTCCCGCTCCGAAACGGGGGCCGCGCAAAAATCAACCGTCGCTCCGCCGTAAAAGCGGCCTACCAATCCCTTTTCCTCCAGGATCTGTAAATCGCGGCGTATGGTCATCAGGGAGACATTGAAATAAGCGGCTAACTCCTCCACTTTGATCTTCTGCCGTTCCCGAATCATGGAGAGTACCTTTATACGCCGTGCGTCAACGGACTGGCGGTCTTTTTTCATCGCTTGAACTCCTCTCGATCGAATGATAATGGGAGCAGACCGGGCACTTCTTTCAGAGAGAGGGCGGCGCTTCTCTCCGCCGCCCCTCAGAACAAAGCCAAATCTGTTCCAGCATGATCTGACAGCGAATCAAGCGTTCGAAATCCCCTGAGCAGGCTGAGTCCGCCCGCCTCTGGAAAGCCGCCTCATGCGCCCATATCATAGCAACAGAGCGTGTTGTCGATATTAATCATCAATGCTTTTCTTATCATAGCACCGAAAAGAAAAGGAATCAAGAGCTGTGTGATCGTTTTGTGACAATTTTCTCCATTCTGTCTGCCGGGACAAACATATAGTCCGTTCCAACCGTCCGTACCGGCAGATTTTATGTCCGTTTGCGGCGGACAAAGCCGGGATCAGTCCAGAAGCCCGGCGTCCTGGAACGCCTTCTCCATCTCTTTATCGGACATGATGTTCTTCAGGCCCAGAACGATAGTGCCCTTTTTCTGGGCGTCGGCAAAGGTGTTGATGAAATTCCGCGCGCACAGGACGATGTCGTAGTTGGCCGCGGCGGACTTTCCCTCGGACAGAGCGCAGTGATGCAGGCCGCCTTCTTTGATGCCGTGCTTTTTCAGAACCTTTTGCAGCGTCATCTTCATCATCAGGGAGGAACCAGCGCCGTTTGCGCAGCATACCATGAATTTCTTTCCGTCTAAAGCTGCCATAATTGTGATCTCCTTTTCATAACTCTTATTTTCCGCCGGGGCCGTCCGTTCAGGACGGCCCTCCGCGGTTTGTGAACTTGTAATGATCGATTAGCTTAATCCTCGTCCTCGGTTACGATGCCCTTGTACTCCTTATATGCCTCGTAGTCCTCGGTCATGAGGAAGTAGCCCTTGGGGTCCATACGGTACTCAATCTGAGGAATGGCCAGCAGAATAACTGCCACCACCGCTATGCCAATATAGCCCAGATACTTCATGATGACTGTGAAGACAGGCCATACCGTCGCCCAGTCGAACATACCCAGATACCCGCCAAACTCGGCCAGACCGCACCAGCCTGCGATGAGCGCAGAACCGAATACCTGACACAGTCCCACAACAAAGGGGATGATCAAACAGGCTTTCAGACCGCCTTTCTCATTAGCAACCAGTCCAATCGTGGCGTTGTCAAAGAACACCGGCACGAAGCCGCAGATGATGATAGTGGGGGAACCGGTGGCCAGCAGAATCAGAATCGCCAGAATCTGACCCACAAGACCTGCCAGGAATCCAAAAGTTACCGCGTTGGCGTCGCCGAAGCCGAAGCAGACCGCACAGTCTACGCCGGGCACGGAGGAGGGCAGCAGCTTGTCGGCGATGCCCTGGAAGGAGGCGGTCAGCTCCGTGACGAAGGTCCGGACGCCCAACTGGAGGATGGCCAGATACACCGCGAAGTTCAGGGACTTGTCAATGCACCACCAGACGTAGTTGGTGGACTCGGTCAGCTCACCCGCCTCAACAAAGTACGGCTTGCCGATGATTGCCAGAATGACGCCGAAGAATGCGATCATCAGAATGGCGGTACAGACCATGTTCTCATTGAAGATGCTGAAGAAACCGGGCATCTCCAGGTCCCCCACCTTCTTGAACTTTTTGGGTTTGCCGTCCTTGTCCTTGCCGCCGAAGAGCTTTTCGGACAGAAACGCTCCCAAGCGAATACCGAACATCTGTTGGTGGGCTATGGCGAAGCCCGCGCCGTCCGACAGCTCCTGCATGGGTTTAATGGTCAGGTTGGCGCCTACCGCCCAATACGCGCCCAGCAGTATGGACATGACGATCATCATGGGCATGGAGACCGTTGCGCCTTCTCCGGCAAGCTGGGGCAGCGCGAAGATCAGCAGCCAGATAGCGGTGGCCGCCTGCTGCACCTGCACGTGGCCGGTGGTAAACAGGGCACGGCACTTGGTGATCCGGTTGAAGCGGACCAGCACAATATTGATAATAAACGCGATCAGAAGGAGCAGCATGGTGTCGGCAAAGCTCTTGCCGATGCTGGACATGGCTTCCTGTACTGCGTTCTGGCCATAATAGGGATCTGTCACGCAGGCGTTCAGATTGAAACGGTCGCGCAGGCCGGCCAGTATGGGACGGAAGTTGCTGGTCAGACCGGAGGAACCGGCGTTCAGAATCAGCATACCAATAATGGCCTTCAGCGTTCCGGCCAGCGTGTCGTACCACTTCTTCCCCATCAGGGTATAGCCCAGCAGCGTCAGGAAACCCACCATGTACGGGGCTTTTTGCAGTATGTAGGTTGCGAAGAAATTCCATACCGCACTCAGGATATCCAGAATAATCATTTCTCCACCCTCTCTTTACAGTTGATTGGGGCCGCTTACAGCTCCTCGGGAGGATGCTTTGCCTCGGCGGCCAGGATGTCTTCCGGCGTCTCCGCCGCCATCAGCGCATCCAGCAGGGGTTCGTTGACAAAAATGGACATCAGCTGCTGCATATTGTCCAGATGTTCGTCGGGGTCGCAGGTGGCCAGGGTGAAAAACAGCCGCGCTATCTTCTGCTCGCCGTCCTCGTCCTTGCCGAAGTCCACGTCCTCCTTCACGCGCATGAAGCCTACGGACGTCTTTTTCACGCCGTCCGCACTCTCCTGAGAGTGGGGCATCGCCACATAGTGGTCATACACCACATACGGGCCGTACTTTGTGATACAGTCCACAATCTGCTGGTAGTAGTTCTCGCTGACATAGCCGGTCTTTACCAGTGATTCCGTGCTCAGCTTCACCGCCTCCTGCCAGGAGCCTACGCTGTCCACAAATTTATAGTGGCCGCGCTCTACGATTTTTTGTAACAGGGATGCCATGTGTTATCTCCTTTCCCTCTTGTGAAACGCCCCTTACAGGCAGGAACGGAAGGGGATGTTCTGGGGCGCCTCGAAACAGTCCTCAAAGCCCCGGCGGTGGTGATAGTAGATCTTATCCTTGTCGGCGGGATAGACATACTTGCCGCCAACCTGCCAGAAGAACGGGTGGAATTTGTATTCGTTCCGGTCCTTCTTGAAGTCGTAGAGCAGCTTGATCTCTTCACAGTCGGCCTGGAAGTTCGTCCACACATCCCAGTGAATCGGAACCACTACCTTGCAGCCCAGATTCTCCGCCATGCGCAGAATGTCGGTGGAGGTCATCTTGTCCTGCATCCCCACAGGGTTCTCGCCGAAGGAGCCGAAGGCTACGTCGATGTCATGATCCTTGCCGTGCTTGGCAAAGTATATGGAGAAGTGGGAGTCGCCGGAGTGATAGATATTGCCGCCGGGAGTTTTTACCAGATAGTTGACCGCCTTTTCGTCCATATCGGTGGGACATACGCCTGTCAGCTCCTCACGGTCCGGGCCGGTGGAGTCGGTGGTGACAATGCAGGTGCGGTCGAAGCTGTCCAGACAGACAATTTCGATGTCCTTGATTTTAATGGTGTCGCCCGGCTTGACGGTGACGCAGCGCTCCGCCGGAACGCCCCACTTCACCCACGTTTCCACAGACTTTTTCGGGCCGATGAAGGGCACCGGAATCTCCTTGCCGTTCTCATCCGTGGTGGTCATGCCGCTCTGAAGCACATGCGCCGCCCACTCCGCTGACATATGGTCCTGATGATAGTGCGTCGCCAGCACGGCGTCCACCTGCTTGAAGGCAAACGGGTCGATCACAAAGGGAACGTTGCGCAGGTTGGGCTGCATCGCACGGCCGCCGCACATATTCGCCATCTGGTGGCCTACTGCCATTTTGCCGTTGCCATGGGTCCGCTTGCCGTTGCCGCACCACAAATCAATGGTGATGTTCGCGCCGCCGGGGGTCTTGAACCACACGCCTGTGCAGCCAAGCCACCACATTGCCACGTTGCCGGGCTCAACAACCTCGTTCTCAATGTCCTCCACCAGCCAGGTGCCCCACTCGGGGAACGTTGACATAATCCATTTTTCGCGGGTCATCTCTGATACTTTGCTCATATTCTTCCTCCTTGTTAATTGTTTCATTCACAATGTTCATTGTCAGGGATTGCTCCTGTCTGTTTGCACGTTTACTATACCAAAATGCACTTGGCTTTGCAATCTCCTTTTATGATTGTTTTGTTTTTTTATGTTCGTTCTTATTTTTGCTCCAGCCGCTTTGTGCAAGTTGCCGGAAACTTTTTCAGTGTATTTTATGCTGTTAATTTTCCGTATTTTATTGTTTTATGAACATATTATCAAATATATTTAACAATATCAAAAATCTTCATGTCAAAACAGAAAATTTTCAACAGAAAATTTATTTTCAAAAATTGTTTGAAATCTCTTGCAAAACGAAAATTAATGTTTTATAATCGCACGTATCGAGGCGGTGAGCCTCTGCCGGAACGCTCATATCTAAAACCATAAACAAGGAATATTAATCAAAAAGGAGGAAACGCTTTGGAAAAATATGCCATCGGCCTTTACGAGAAAGCCATGCCCCCCTCCCTGTCCTGGAAGGAAAAACTCGCCTTTGCCAAAGAGGCCGGCTATGACTTCGTGGAAATCAGTATTGATGAGAAGGATGAAAAGCTGGCCCGTCTCGACTGGTCAGCCGCGGAGCGGCAGGAGCTGGTTCAGACCATGCAGGAGGTGGGCCTCCCCCTTCGCAGCATGTGCCTGTCCGGCCACCGCAAATATCCTCTGGGTTCCGCCGAGCCGTCCACCCGGGCCAGGGGAATGGAAATCATGGAAAAGGCCATTCAGCTGGCGGACGACCTGGGCGTCCGCATCATCCAACTGGCGGGCTATGACGTCTACTATGAGGAAAGTACGCCGGAAACTAAGGCCCTGTTCCTGGAAAACCTGGCGAAAGCAGCCGAAATGGCGGCTGTCAGAGGAATCGTCCTCGGCTTTGAGACCATGGAGACCGATTTCATGAACACCGTCTGGAAAGCTATGTTTTACGTCAACCGCGTGGGAAGCCCCTACCTGGGTGTGTACCCCGATTCCGGTAATCTGACCAACGCAGCACTGACCGGCAAAAACAGCGTCCTGGACGACTTGGAGTCCGGCCGCGGCCATATCGTGGCCATGCACCTGAAGGAAACTAAGCCGGGCCTGTTCCGGGAAATCCCCTTCCTCACCGGACATGTCGATTTCCCCGCAGTGATCGAGAAAGCGTGGAACCTCGGGGTCCGCCGCTATGTCACAGAGATGTGGTATACCGGCAATGACGAAACCTGGAAAGACGATATCCGGTTTGCGTGCGGCCATATGCGGGAGCTCCTCGACCGGCAGGCATAAGTCCCGGCGGCCTGCCCCCCGCATATTTGTGAGCATCTGTTCCTGTTTGTTTGCAGCTTAATTTGAACGGAGGCTTGATTTTTGATGAATGTTGAAAAAAAAGTGATCTCGTCCCTGAATAAATGCTATTCCATGACCGAACTGCGCTATCAGGGCGAACACCGCTTCCTGGTGGCGGCCGAAAAGCATGACCCCTGCTACCTCTTCGCAGAGGACGGTACACAGCTGGAGACGGTGTGGACCGAGCCCGGCGGCGTGATGACCATGACACAGGTTCCCGGCACCGACGGCCAGTTCCTCGCTACCCATAAGTTCTACTCCCCCAACGACTCCGCTGAGGCGAAAATCGTCATCGCTACCCCCAGAGGTACTAACAATTGGGAGATCCGTACGCTGTGCGACGCGCCCTTCGTCCACCGCTTCGGCATCCTGAACCGGAACGGCGTCAATTATCTTCTCGTCTGCTGCCTGAAGTCCAGCCATGAGTATAAAAACGACTGGCGCTTCCCCGGTGCCTGCTATGGCGCCGTGCTCCCGGATGACCTCTCCGGCTTCAACTGGGAGCATCAGCTGCCGCTGACAAAGCTCAAAGACGGTATGCTGAAAAATCATGGCTATTCCGCTGTCCAAATGGACGGGCATGACGCCGCGGTCATCGGCTGCGAGGAGGGAACGTTCCTGTTCGCGCCGCCGGAAACCCCCAATGGGGACTGGGAGATCAAGCAGCTGTGCGCCGTCCCAGCCAGCGACTCCGTACTGCTCGATTTCGACGGCGACGGCCAGCTGGAGCTGGGCTGCATCAGCCCCTTCCACGGTGCCTCCCTGACCATCTATCACCTCGATGAGCATGGAAACTATGTGCCCCAGTGGAAGTATGACCGCCCGGAGTCCGAGACCGAGATGATCCACGCTACCTGGGCCGGTTCTCTTCTGGGAAAGCCTACCTGGGTTGTGGGCTGGCGCAAGGGTACCAAAAACACAATTGCCATTACCTGGGCTGACGGCGCGTATCAGACGCAACTTATCGACCAAAATACCGGCTGCGCCAACGTCCTGCACTTCGTCAGCAAAGACGGCAGGGACGTTATCGTCGGGACCAACCGCGAGATCGACGAGGTTGCCTTGTATACTATTACAGAATAAGGAGATCGCTGAAATGCTGGAAGAACTGAAAGTCAAGGTCTATGAGGCCAATATGGAGCTCCCAAAACGAAACCTGGTCACTTTTACCTGGGGCAACGTCAGCGGCATCGACCGTGAAAAAGGGCTGTTCGTTATCAAGCCCTCCGGCGTGGAATACGAGGACCTGAAACCCGAAGACCTGGTGGTAATGGACTTGCAGGGCCGGCAGGTCGAGGGCTCGTTGAACCCGTCCTCCGATACCAAAACGCATCTCGTGCTTTACAACGCCTTCCCCGAGATCGGCGGCATCGTCCATACCCACAGCCCCCACGCCGTGGGCTGGGCGCAGGCCGGCCGCGATATCCCCGTTTATGGCACCACCCACGCCGATTACTTTTACGGTCCTGTCCCCTGCGCCCGGAACCTGACACCCGAGGAAATCAATGAGGACTACGAGACGAATACCGGTAAGGTAATCGTGGAAACATTCCAGAACCGCGGTATCAATCCGGTGTATGTCCCCGGCGTGATCTGCCGGAACCACGGCCCCTTTACTTGGGGTAAGGACGCCGCGCAGGCGGTCTATCACGCCGTGGTGCTGGAGGAAATCTCCCGGATGAACCTGTTTACCGAGATCATCAATCCCCCTGCCGGTCCCGCCCCCCAGTGCATCGCCGACAAGCACTTCATGCGCAAACACGGGCCTAACGCCTATTACGGCCAGAAGTAAAGGAGGAACGTTTATGACTTCCGAAGAAAAAAAGTCCCTGGAACTGACTGCTGTCGGTGTGCGCGAGGGCATTCTCACCAGCACCCACGGCGCAAAAGCCGGACATCCCGGCGGCAGCCTCTCCGCTGCTGACCTCTTTACCTATCTCTATTTTAAGGAAATGCGGATTGATCCCAAAAATCCCCGTTGGGAAAACCGCGACCGGTTTGTTCTGTCCAAGGGCCACACCGCTCCCGGCCTCTATGCCGCCCTGGCCCTGCGCGGCTATTTCCCCGTGGACACCCTTCCTACACTGCGCCATATCGATTCCTTCCTTCAGGGTCATCCCAATATGAATACCGTCCCCGGCGTGGATATGTCTACCGGCTCTCTGGGACAGGGCCTCTCCGCCGCCGCCGGTATGGCCAAAGGCGCTAAATTCCTGGATTTGGACGTCAATGTCTATTCCCTGCTGGGTGACGGCGAGCTGGCCGAGGGTCAGATCTGGGAGGCTGCGATGTTTGCCGCCCACTATAAGCTGGATAACCTGTGCATCATCGCGGATATCAACGGACTTCAGATCGACGGCCGTACCTGCGACGTCATGAACACCGAGCCCGTCGATGCCAAGTTCGCCGCTTTCGGCTGCGACGTGGTGAAAATCGACGGCCATGACTTCGACGCTATCGAATCCGCTTTCGCCAAGTTCCACGCAAATAAGGGCACCGGCAAGCCTACCGCCATCCTTATGAAAACCACTAAGGGTAAAGGTATCTCCTATATGGAGGATAACGCGGGCTGGCACGGCAAAGCGCCCAACGATGAAGAGTACGCCAAGGGTATGGAGGAACTCTCCGCCGCCCGTAAGGCGCTGGAGGTGTAAATATGGCAGATGTGAAAAAAGTCGCTACCCGTGACAGCTACGGTAATGCCCTCAAAGAACTGGGGGCTGTGGCTGAGAATCTCGTGGTTCTGGACGCCGACCTCGCGGGAGCCACCAAAACCGGCATTTTCCAAAAAGCCTTCCCCGACCGTCACTTTGACTGCGGTATTGCCGAGGCTAACATGATTAACGTGGCCGCCGGTCTTTCCACTATGGGCCTCGTTCCCTTTGCCGCTACCTTCGCCATGTTTGCCGCAGGCCGCGCCTATGAACAGGTCCGCAACACCATCGGCTATCCCCATCTGAACGTCAAAATCGGCGCTACCCACGGCGGTATCTCCGTGGG
>CAMWSZ010000028.1 GCA_947177005.1 uncultured Clostridia bacterium
GTGCAGCGGTCAAAAAATTATCCGATGTTCATTCCATTGTTGAGGCAGTCTGCGCTAAAGAAGAGGACTGCCTCGATAATTATCCGGAAAATTTGCAGAATTCAGACCGGTTTGAACGTACAGAAACAGCAGTGGACAGTCTAAATGATGCGCTGGAGAGACTGGAAGAAGCAACAGAGTGCATCCAAACCGCAATCAGTCAGTGAGGTGTCAATAAGTTGTGGAATTGATACTTTTTATCTTTTTGGGGGTGGTTTTGTTTGTATGTATTGGTTCGGATAAAAGAGATGTGAGGGAAGCCAGTCAGAATACCGAAAAAAGAATCTTATGGTTTGAGGAACGCCAGAAATCCTGGCGTGAACTTGTATCCGACCGGGCATTAGAAGAAGACTTGCGTTATTTTATTGCAGACCCCAAAAATTATGATGCAGTTTGGGAGGAGGTCCGTTCTGCCTATAGCCAAATGCCCTCGTATGGCGTATGCACACAAATATCATTGTTCCCTTCGATGGTAAAAGGGGTGTACAACGGACGGTCGTACACACAAAAGCAACGCGAAAATATCGCCAGTTCTAATAGAAGAATGGCTCTGGATATTATGCTGGCTCGCCGTGGAAAGGTTCGCGATGCTAATACATGGGGCAGCCGTTCATTCGCATCTTTTGCTCCAGGAGAAGGACGGCGCTCAAAATTGGTGTGGGATATGACGTTCGATTTTTGGCTTTACATCAGGGACGAACTGGTCAGGAATGGTGTGGACGCAAAACTCATCTTCAAAAGACCAGCACCGCAGAATAATCAGGAATTAGTGTATTATGTCGATCATGTGGATGAGTTCCACTACCAAAGTGGTGAACTGACATGGCTTCCGTTGACATACTTAGAGGAAAATTTGAAACCGTATAAGAAGTAGGGAGTTTTCCCTACTTCTTATACTATTCAAACAAATAGTCAGGCAGTTGTACACGAGAGTTCAACAAAACCTTGCCGCAGACTTTAACAAACCGCCCGCTCTCAGCACGAATAATGATGTTGGAATTTCTGAGATCAGGATTTGCTGAGACAAGAATGAGGTTTCTGCCTTCATCTACGTAATACTGTTTGCAATACATAGCACCGTCAACACAGAAGATACCGACATCGCCAACACGCAGTTCGTTAGTCCGCTGAACATAAACCACATCTCCATCATGGATATAAGGTTCCATGCTGTTTCCCTGAATATTAACAGCATAGTCTGCATCGTTCGGCACATTGCTGTCAACTGCCATCATTTCTGCATCTGTTGTGTCAATCGGTGCGGCGATTCCTGCGGCAGAAGGTGAGGTATAGTGCGGAATGTACCGTAATATCTTCGGTTCGCCGGTCTTAACTGCCTGCAAATTGACCCCTTGCCGGACAAAGAACCGCTCTGCTTCAACAGCACACAAGGTTTCCACGGCCTTCTTCCCGTAGGAATCGAGCATCTGATAGTTTTTCAACAGCTTTCTTTCTGCGGGAGACAGCACCAAACTAGACTTTGGTGTTGATAAACTGAACCCCATCAGAGTATCCATTGATACATTAAGCGCTTTCCCGAGTGAAAGCAAGGCGTCCATTGCAGGCTTTTTTACGTTCTTCTCCCAAGAACGTACAGCAACAACAGATACACCAACGATAGAGCTTAATTCCTGCTGTGTATATCCTTTATCAAGGCGCAGGCTCTTTAATCTTTCTCCAAAGTCCATTTTTTTATTATCCCTCCTAAAATATCTGTATTTTCCCCTGTTGACATGCTGTCGGATTTGTGGTAGCATAATTGGAAAAGAGAAACATTAGTTTGCATCCATATAATACCATAAACAAAAGTTTCTGTCAATAAGAAGAGTGACGTACCCATGGAAATCAATTTTCAGTATAAACATTCGTAATATTCAAATTGTTCTGCAATGAGGTTTTAGATTTTGACCGTTTCACCTTGAAAGCATCACTGTGGCAGGCCCTAAAAAATGGATTTTTCATCAATACAGAGAGTTTTGAATATTTTCTCACAAAATTGATTTCCGTGTGACGTACCGTCCGCGAAACAGGCAAAAGACGGTGCATCACCACCCACAACATGTGCTGCGGGTTGAGTCAGATGTGACACCACTCATATTGTCCGTAGTATAAATCAATTGGGAGGTTTTACTTGCGGATGAGAAAACAGTTATCGGTAAAAGAACTCAAAAAGTATTGCGAAAGAAATGCCCCGTATCAGGTTACATATTACTCCGAAAACCAGGATTGGTATTGCGTCTCCGATCCATGCAAATTTAGAATGCACTTCCCAATCATATTGATATCCGAAAACCCAAACCTGATTTGCTTAAAATCCGGAACGAGCAGCATATGTTTTGACAGAGTGCGGTTCGTGGAGATCGACACGGAAACAACTGTGCTGGGGACTGTATTCACCCTTTATTGCGGCGGCGCTGGCTCGAAAGCTCCGGAAGTAACGTATAAACTGATCGCTGCCTGAAAAAGTTTGGAATATTTTATTTTATTGAGTTGACACGGATACCGTAATTGTGATATACTCCAACTATCAACATAATTGAAGTGAAGGAGTAAAAACAATGAATATCACAACACGAGAGCGTTTTCCTCTTATCGGAGAAGTTTATATGGTAAAATTCGACGGAGTGGGCAGCGTACAGCAGGGAGTACGTCCAGCATTAGTGTTCCAAAATAACGTAGGCAACCGCTATAGCCCCAATGTCGTAGTTCTGCCAATTACCAGTTCTCATAAGAAAACAAACCAGCCAACTCATGTGCTTGTCAGCGCAAAGGAAAGCGGACTGCGTATGGACAGTATGGTATTATGTGAAAATCCGCAGTGCATTTCCAAAGAGCAGCTTGGAGACTATATGACTACACTTCCAGAAAAGTATATGAGGAAAGTAGCTGCTGCAAGTTTGCTGGCAACAGGAGCTATTGCGTATTTGGAAGTGTCGATGCTGACAAATCTTTTAGAAAAAGCAACCAAGCTGAACGCCGTGTAAACGGCTCAGCTCTACATAACCAGTAGGAGGAGTTGCTATGTATAATGAAGAATTGAAAACCAAGTTTATCAGGAGCTACACCCAAAGTATTCATACCGCTAACGTTGCCACTACAATATTTACTGTTATGTCGGTATACGAAGAAGGATGGCAGGCTGACCTGTGTACAAAATCCGCCGAAGAACTTCAGCCTGTTATTGATGAGATCATGGCGCTGCGTTCCAGAAGTCAGTGGATGGCCATGACGATTCTCAAAGAATATGTAAAGTGGTGCATCCTTATGAAGGTTCCCGGTGCCTGCAAAGGGATGCTCAATATCACGGCGGTCGGGCTTGATAAGGTGCGCAGACAGATGGTATCAAGCCCGCTTCATCTCCAGCGGTATCTGGACAGTCTTTTTGACCGTGAACAGGAAGAAACTGTTGACAATATTTATCGCTGTTATTATTGGATGGCTTTTGGCGGGATCAAGGAAGAGGATACGCTGCTGATTAAGGCATCCGATGTAGACTTTTCAGAAATGTGTGTCAGGTACAAGAACACCGATATCCCAATATACAGGGAAGCGCTGCCCGCTTTTCACAATACAGCCG
This sequence comes from uncultured Clostridia bacterium, assembly GCA_947177005.1. Taxonomy (GTDB): domain Bacteria; phylum Bacillota; class Clostridia; order Oscillospirales; family Oscillospiraceae; genus Pelethomonas. Next base: position 3,617 of record CAMWSZ010000028.1, read on the forward strand.
AACTTACAAGCTTCCTTTACAAACATCCGCATTATACAAAGCCAATCAGACGCAACCGGATAGAAGGCGACATACTGATGCGCGGCATCAAGGCAAATACAAAAATATTGACCATTCGGGCAGTATTATCCAAGCGCTCAAAATTTGCTGTCGAGCAGAGAAAAACCGATTTGCAGCTTAGTTTCTACCGAGTCTGGATGTCTGGACTTTTCTACAGAATGTACGAAAGAGAGCGGGCTGGAATACCAGTGGATTTTTCAGAAGCCGCAGCCAATTTCATGGAAGGCAAGACTTATCATGTAACAGGACGTATCAAGGTTAAACATAAGCAAAATCAGAAAGAACGAGACTATATGGAGGATTATCAACGCTGGAAATTAGCGTTTTCTATCTAATACTGAAAACAAAGAGAACTCGCTTCGGCGAGATTCTCTTTTACATATATCAATACAAATAAATAGTATACATTGCGTAAAAGCGTTTTGTATAAACCAAAATAAATGAAGGGAGGACTAGCTGTTGTAAAAGCAGTAACCGCAGAAGCAGCATATCTTACGGAGGTGTAAAATGGCAGAGCAAGAACAAATGAATATCTATCAAAAGCTGGCGAAAATCAGGAAGCAGGTTGAGGTTATCCGCAAGAACAAAAAGGGGTATAGATATTCCTATGTTTCTGAGGATGAAATTCTCGCAAAGATTTCTGTGTTTATGGACAAGTATCATCTGTCCCTGGTTCCCAACATCGTCGGCGGCACAACCAAAGTGGAACCCTATACATATAAGAAAACCAAAGTCACAAAAGGCGGCGAGCTGTACGAGGAGAACGGGAACGAGGTGCTGGTCAGCGCCGATATGACCTGGACATGGGTAAACGACGACAACCCGGAAGAACGAGTCACAGTTGGCTGGTCTTTGGTTGGTCAGCAGTCAGACGCTTCACAGGCTTTCGGCTCCGGGCTGACCTATTCGGACCGTTATTTTCTGCTCAAGTATTTCAATGTGGCTACGACGGATGACGATCCCGATGCACACCGCAGCAAGCAGCGTGCGGCGGAAGCCGCCGAGGACAAGATGATCGCCGAACAGATTATCAGCACATTTGACGAACTGGTCAAGGCATTCCTCAAAGAGAACGAATCCAAAGCCGATGAGGTAAAGAATTTTGTATCAAAGTACGTCAAAAAGGGCAACTACTTTGCCATCACAGAGTCTGCGCTGGCAGCCAAGTTGATGGACGATTTCAAAAATACTTTTAAGATTAAGGAGTAAAATAAAATGGGATTTCGTACAGGAGCATATGCAAAAGTGTGGGAAGTTACTTCCATGAGCGACACAAGCACAAAATTGCGGATATCTGTCAGCCGCAAAAATAAGCAAACAGGCGAATATGAGCAGGATTTTTCCGGTTTCGTGCTGGCTATCGGCACTGCTGCTGCCAGTAAAGCGGCCCGTCTGAAAGCGGGAGACCGTATCAAGCTGGGAGACGTAGACGTTTCTACCAAGTATGACAAGGTAAAAAAGGTGTCCTACACCAACTTTAAGATGTTCTCCTTCGATGTTGAGAATGGCAGCTCTTCCTCTCAGGGAGCCGCTCCGGATAATCCTCAGCCGACTGTTGACGAAGGAGAAATTGACGACAGCAGACTTCCGTTTTAATGGAGCTGGCTTATGGGGGAAGTCAACTATGCACCTCTCATAGAGGAAATGGTGTGGAGCTACTCCCGTATCAAGGCTTTTGATGACTGTCCTTACAGATGGTATTTGAAATATATCCGAAAACTTCATGGAAAGGATATGTTTTTCTCTGATTATGGGATTTTCGCACACAAACTCATAGAAATGTACTACCGTGGCGAAAAGACTCAGAAGCAGCTGTCGGCTATGTATCTTCAGGAATTCAAAAGCCGTGTCAAAGGACACGCTCCAAACAAAAAGGTCTTTGGCAGCTATTTTAAGAGCGGTCTGGACTATTTCAAAAACTTTACGCCGTTTCCATACAATATGATTGCTGTGGAAAAGCGTGTGGACTTTGTAATAAACGGCATTTCTTTTGTTGGATACATAGACTATCTTGGCGAAAAAGATGGTGAACTGTACGTCATAGACAATAAGTCCAGAACGCTGAAACCAAGCAAGAGCATGGAAGGAAGCCGGGTTTTCTATGCTTCAACTGTTTCCGTGAGCCGGTCTTTATCCAAGAACCATTCCAGGAGCAGGCATACGCCGCATCCAAAGAGTGGTTGAGCGAGAGCGTTAGAAAAATAACGGCAGAAACAGATTTCAGGCCGGACATTGATTATTTCAAATGTACGCACCTTTGCGAGATGAACGGCCACTATGAATATTATAAACTGTCGCAGAAAAAGAGGTGATAGCACATGAGAGCAAGCGAAGATATCGCAAGGGTGGACTGCGAGGCCGGTATCATTGCCACATTGTTCTACCATCCGGAATTTTCTTTCTATTCCGAAGATCTTCTTCCAAATCACTTTACCAACAGGGAAAACCGGTACATCTATCAGGCGATATGCAGTCTGGCAAGAAAGGATATCACGCAGATTGACCCATATATTATCATTCAGGAGTTAGAAACGTCGGCGTCTACCTGCCACTTGGCCAACGAGATCACACCGGACCAGCTCTTCACAATCATGGAGAACAGCGACACATTGGCCCGCAGCACAGTAGAAGGGTACAAGCTTCTGGTTGAAGCGGTCAGAGATGCCGCCTTTCGCCGTGATACTTATCAGCAGCTGCGCGAGTGCCAACAGCTGTGCCTTCAAAAATCTGACGGGAATATTGAGCAGCGCATTTATCAGCTTCTTGACGATGTGATGATGGAGTTTTCGGCAGCGAACGATGTTCCTCCGTACTGTGATGTGGTGGATAAATGCTGGGAAGAGATTGAGAACCGGCAGGGAGACGGGTATACGGGAATCCCTTTCAAATTTCCGGCACTCAATGAGTATGCCACTGTGGAACGGAGCGAATTGTTTATTTTTGGTGCTGAACAGAAGCAAGGCAAAAGCATCATGCTTCTCAACTGTGCCGTAGACCTGCTTATAAAAAATCAGGCTGTATTATATTTGGACAGCGAGCTGAACACACGGCTTTTCACAGCACGTATTTTAGCTCATCTGTCTGGTATCGAATATAAGCGGCTGACATCCGGCAATTATACCGCTGAAGAGAAAGCACGCATTCTGGAAGCAAAAGAGTGGCTGAAAACGCGCAAGTTTACCCATATTTACATCCCGACTTTCGACCCCAAAAGCATTTATACTGCTGTTAAAAAAGTCAAGCATACACAAGGAATTGATGTTCTGATTGTGGACTACTTCAAGGGCAAAGGAGAGGGGGATGCGTTTGACAGCTATCAGGAGTTAGGGCGTTTTGTCGATATGGTGAGGAACCAGATCTGTGGGGATATGAACATCGCGGGAATTGGCGCTGCACAGGCAACTTCTACAGGCAGACTTGCCGACAGCGCCAAGATCGCACGCAACGCATCCACGATTGCGATGATAACCGATAAAACGCCAGAGGAAATGGAAGCAGACGGTACGGAATGCGGCAACAAGAAACTCAGAGTCACTGTAAACCGCAACGGAATGCAGATGGCGCAGGATGAATACATAGACCTGTGGTTTGACGGAAATCACATCCGTTATGAGCAAGCCAAACAGCATATTCCATCAACGCCTTATTGATTTTTTGTACGACAAAACATGAGAGGAGGAGACGGTGTGGAGCTGTCTGAACTGATAGAGTCAGTAGATATTCTGGAATATATCTCGCAGTACACAGAATTTACAGAGAAGAATGGTGAATATTGGGCTCTGTCGCCCTTCAAAGACGAAAACACACCGTCTTTCTCCGTCCGTAAAGAGACAAACTCATTTTATGACTTTTCGTCCGGTATTGGAGGCAATGTTTTGACATTCATCCGGTACTACGACCGATGCGGTTATCCGGAAGCCATAGAAAAACTCAAAAATTACAGTGGTTTAGATGGCAGAACAATGGGGTGCAGGCGACTATCTGTTACAGAAGTTGCAAAGCGTTTCTCACCGCCAAAAATGAAGCCTAAACAGGTCAAATCGACGGTTTTGTCCGATGATTATATGCAAAGGTATGAAAAAAGGGCCGACAAACTGGCTGTTTGGGAGCAGGAGGGCATCTCAAAAGCATCTTTAGACAAATTCCAGGTGTACTATGATAGTTTTTCTAACCGGTTGGTCTATCCGATACGAAATCCGGATGGAAAGATTGTAAACATTGGCGGCAGGACTCTTGATGAGGACTGGAAAGAGAAAAAATTGCGAAAATATACGTACTTCATGTCTTGGGGTGAATTGAAAACCATCTACGGACTTGCTGAGAACCTTGAAGCCATCAAAAAGCGGAGAGAAATCATAATTTTTGAGGGATGCAAGTCGGTTTTGATGGCTGATACATGGGGCGTCAACAACGCCGGAGCTATTCTAACCTCCCATTTGAACCCAAATCAGATGAAGCTGCTGATTGGACTTGGATGCAGGGTGGCTTTTGCGCTGGATAAGGACGTCTCCATACGCGAAGATCATAATATCACACGCCTGAAACAGTTTGTCAATGTGGAATATATTTGGGATGGTTCCGGTTTGCTTGACGAGAAAGACAGTCTGGTTGACAAGGGTCCGGACGTATGGAATAAGCTTTATGAAGGGAGGCTAACATGGCGGTAAAAAGGCCAACATCGTATTTTTTGTATCATCTTCATTCAGATTACAGTCTGCTGGACTCCTGCACAGATTTTCACGAGTATGTTGATCTCGTAAAAAAAGCGGGCGGGACAGCAATCGCATCAACAGAACATGGACTGCCAAGGGGGTGGATTTCTAAGAAGCTGTACTGTGATAAGGTTGGACTCAAATTTGTTCATGGAGTTGAGATTTATCTCACAGAACACCTGGAACCAAAAGTGAGGGACAACTATCATACAGTTTTGCTGGCAAAAAATGAGGCTGGAATCCGTGAACTGAACAAACTTGTCTCTATTTCCAGCGACAAATCTCATTTCTACTACACGAACCGTATCTCATTTGAAGAGTTTTTAAGAATCTCAGACAACATCATCAAAACCAGCGCTTGTCTGGCCAGTCCGCTCAATAAGCTCAGCGAAGATAACCCGTGGTATGAGCGTCTGCTACACCATTATGACTATTTGGAAGTGCAGCCACACAATCACCCGGAACAGATCGAATTCAACAAGAAGCTGGCGAGGCTCTCTAAAGAGCATGGAATACCACTGGTTGCCGGAACGGACACACATAGTTCGTCAAGGTACAAAGCAGAGTGCCGCGGCATTTTGCTGAAAGCAAAGCGGAAAACGTATGGGGACGAAGACGCATTCGATCTCTCCTATAAAACGGTTGATGAGCTGTTAAGTATGTTTTCTGCGCAGGGCGCTTTATCCGAGGAAGAATATTTCTCTGCCGTTCAAAACACCAATGAAATTGTTGCTGCTTGTGAGGATTTTACGCTGGACAACTCGATCAAGTACCCCATTCTTTATGGTTCTCAGGAGTAAGATGAACGGATTTTTGAGCCCAGAGCATGGGAGTCCCTTGATAAAAAACTAGCGTCTGGAGTCATCGACAAATCGCAGGAGCAGGCATTCCGAACAGCTATCGAGGAGGAACTTCGAGTCTTCAGCAAACTGAAAATGAGCGGATTTATGCTGTCTATGTCCGACCTCATCCGTTGGTGTAAAGAGAACGGTATGGCAATCGGCACCGCTCGCGGTTCTGTTGGCGGGTCAAGAGCGGCCTATGTGACCGACATTATTGACCTGAATCCGGAAACATGGCACACGGTGTTTTCTCGATTTTGTAACGAAGACCGGCAGGAGATCGGCGATATTGATGTGGATGTGGTATACGACGACCGCCCAAAGATTTTTAAGTATATTACAGACAGGTTCGGTTCAGATAAAACTGCTCGTGTGGCAGCATACGGAACTTTGGCTGATAAGAGTGTTGTGGATGAGGTGTGCAGAGCACTTGCAAACACTGTAGACAAAGATAAGTATTCTATCGAGAAAACAAAAAAGATCAAAAAGGCGTTTGAAGAGAATCCGGAAGCCGCGAGAAAGAAATATCCGCAGGTCTTTTACTATTATGACGGTCTGGTCGGAACAAGGATTTCTCAGTCTGTTCATCCTGCCGGTATGGTCATCAGCCCTGTTACGCTGGACGACAACTATGGCGTATTCGTCAAAGACGATGAGATATGCTTGCTTATGGATATGGAGGAAGCTCATGAGGTTGGCGTTGCAAAATACGACTTTCTTGCTTTGAAAACCGTCAAGGTCATTCGAGATACCTGCAATTATATAGGAATCCCCTATCCAAGCACCCATACAGTCAACTGGGATGATCCAGAAGTATGGAAGGATATGTGCGGGAATCAAACAGCTATCTTCCAATTTGAAAGTTCGTTCGCAGCAGATTGCTTTAAGAAATTCCAGCCGTCCAATATCTTTGATATGTCTCTGGTTACAGCATGTATCAGGCCGTCAGGGGCATCCTATCGGGAGCAGCTGCTGGCAAGAAAAGAGCATCACAATCCATCTGAAATCATCGACGAGCTTTTGTCGGACAACCTGGGGTACTTGATTTATCAAGAGGACACAATCAAGTTTCTCCAGCAGATATGCGGCCTGTCCGGCAGCGAAGCGGATAACGTCAGACGCGCCATCGGACGTAAGCAAAAAGACAGACTGGATGCAGCTCTTCCGTCTATCTTGGAGGGTTACTGCTCCAAATCCACTAAAGAGCGCGGTGTGGCTGAAACCGAGGCGAAAGAGTCTCTGCAAATCATTGAGGACAGTGCATCGTACCAGTTCGGTTACAACCACAGTGTTGCATACTGTCTGCTTGGATATCTATGTGGATACTTCCGGCATTACTACCCGATGGAGTTTATCACAGCGTTCTTGAACAACGCTCAGAATGATGAAGACATCTCGAATGGTACTGAACTGATGAAAGTGTACGGTGTAAAGATTGCCAATCCCAAATGGGGCATTTCTCGCGGAGGATACTTTTTCGATAGAGACCACAAGACCGTTTACAAGGGTATGAGTTCTATCAAATATATCGGAGAAGCCGTTTCCAATGAGCTGTTTGATCTGTCCAAGAAAAAGAAGTATACATATTTTATGGATCTTCTCAGCGATATGGAAGAGTTTACCGCTCTCGACTCCCGGCAGTTAGACTTGCTCATCAAGATCGATTTCTTCAAAGAGTTCGGCAATCAGCGTGAGCTGTTCCGCATCGTGGAGATGTTCAACATGTTCAAGAAAGGTCAGGCGAAACAGATCAAAAAAGTTTTGATTGATGGGACGCCGTTAGAACCTATCGTAAAGAAATATGCGGTTGGAGTGACACGTTCCGGCGGAGAAGCGAAAAGTTATACGCTCCTTGATGTGATGTCGATCCTCAAGGGTGTGGAGGAAGTGATAAGAAGTCTTCATTTGGAGGACTTAAACGATATCACAAAAATTCGCAACTTCTACGATGTGATGGGGTATATCGGCTATACGTCTGACAAACCGGAAGACAGGAAGAAACTGTATGTAACTGGTGTAAAGCCTTTACATAGAAAGCGTGACAACAAACTGTTTGGGTACAGTATGTTCACGAAATCCATCGGAAGCGGGGTAGAAAGCCGGTTCACGGTGTTCTGCAATGTATTTGACAAAGAGCCGGTTCAAAAGGGCGACATCGTCTACTGCAAGAGCTGGGAACGGGATGGCATCTACTTCAAGATGTTGGATTACGAAAAAGTTTATTAAAAAGGAGCAATGTTCAATGAAATGTCTTGTTTGCGACCGCTGTAAAAGCATCATCAAGAATCCGCGCAGGGGCCGGGTTATCACCTGCGCCCGCCCCTTAAAGCCTCACGCTGTATGTGGGAACGGTAAAGTTCCCTATCGCGGGAACGATCCTCAGCAGAATGATATCATCTAGGATAAGGAAGTCTGCGACGACTGCTTAGCCGAACTGGAGGCTTTCTTCGATACCTACGAAGATACCAATCCTCATCCGCCAGAAGAGCCTGATAATTCTGGTGAAGGCGGCGAGAATCCTGATCCTGACGGCAATAACGGCGAAGATGAGGAATCTAAGGGACCGGTATGGGGTGATATTGACGATTAACCCTTATAAAACTGGGATTTTATAAACCGGGAGGAGGTGTAGAGCTTGCAGGACGGCAAAGTATGTAACCGGTGCGGCAAAGAGCTTGATTTCTGGGATATCCAGGGGGATTTTCATTACACAAGCACATTGGATATGGCAGCATCCATGATGGAGATATTGTCAGGCTTCAATTCTGCTGTGAATGTTTCGATGAGATTGTGAACGAGTGCAAAGTCTCCCCTATTGAGGAGGTGGAAGATTGACGTTGAAGGAACTTGACGATTTTCTCAATAGTTTCACAAGAAAATAAACAAAACCATGAAGAGCCTCGGAGCTGTTTAAGCCCCTGGCTCTTTTCTAATGGTAGTAAAGAGGTAGAACAATGCAAAGAGTTTTCACGATCTTCTTGATGGCAGCGATGATGTGCGCTCCAAACGGCGAAAGCAGCAATGCACTTGATGATCAGGAACCTACACACACGTTCATCAAGAACGAAAGATCCGCTGTTACAGCAGACAATGCGGAAATTGAAGCTTGGAATACTGATTATATGACCATAATGCGTAACTGCTGCCTGACCGGGGATATTTCCGCCGGACATGAGGCTGAGGCTGAAAGAAATGCCAAGATTGACGCTTTGAATCTGGATGTACAGAAAATCAGTTTTGATGAGCTGAACGAATTGGCTAAGGTCATAACCAACGAAGCCGGTTCCTTCTGGATACCGACGGATTGGAAAATGATGGTTGGAGAAGTTGTTCTGAACCGTACAGCATCCGTTGAATACCCGGACACGATTACAGAGGTGATTCATCAAGAAGGACAGTATGCCAATACAAACACACGCTATTTTGAAAACCTTCTTCCGTATGATGACTGTGTTGAGGTTGCCTACCGGCTCCTGAATGGCGAACGTGTCATCAATGACGGCTCTGTAGTGTTCCAAGCGGGCCACCGGCAGGGAAGCGGTACATATCTCGAACTGTATGACAAATACAACGGATACACATACCTATGCTACAGCAATTTCCCGGAACTATATACGACAAAGGAATAGGAGGAGTTTATGGAAGTTTTTTTGAACCGAGTAGATGGTATTGATGACGCCATTATCTCAATGTTTTTGTCAAAGAGAACGCTCACCAGAGAAATGGAAATGGATATCCGAAATAAAACGGCTGCTCATTCGGTTATGATTTTTCACATGTGTAAACACAGGTTGAGGAATTTCGACAATACAACACTTACAACTGCTTAGTTACCAAGGAGCCCCTAAAAGCATTGAAATATTGACACAATTCTCAGTTAAAATCTAGTCGATATTTCAGTGATTTTAGGGGCAAAATATTCGCAGTTGTTGTAAGTTTTTGGCACTTACATGTTTAAAAATTCAGTCTCGTTCATTCCAGAAAGACTTACGATGGTCAAAATCCGGCAGGCGGTCTTGTTGGCCCATCTGAACAGTTATGTGACTGGCTGAGTCGGCTGTTCAAATGGGGCATCAGACACTATACGATGCTGCGGTTTATCGACCTGTCGTTCACTGTGTACGGATTACATAGAGGCGGTCAAGACGATCTTGATTCTCACGCCATGCGTATGAACAACCGCATTATTCGTTCGTCCACCAGATTGGCTGACTTTAGCCGGGGCGAAGTTTCTTCATTCTATGAGGACAAAATCATTCCAACCGATGTTGCTCTCGCTCATCTTGGTATCTCAACGCCGGATGAAATTGAATATAACGGCGTGACCTATGTTCGGGCAGTCAACGGGTATATCGTCAAGGGTATGGAGAACAACAACGATGCCAAGCGCGGCCTGTATATGCTCTCTATTCCTTCAAACTTCATTTTTAAGATTCAGCTTACGGAGTTTGCTCATGTTTATAAGGAGCGTAATAATGATGGAACTGCAAATCCGGAGGTGAAAGAGGCAGTTGAGAGTATGGCGGCGCAGCTTGACGACGCAACGCTGAGTTATACGAGCCGCAATCTGTTAATGAGCATCAGGAATTGAGGTGGTTATGGAAATGTATATTGCTTTGATTGCCCTGGCATCACTTATGCTTGCTGTTTTTAGCGGCAACAATAATGGTTCTGGCGGTTCTCATGCTATTTCAAGAATTTAGGAGGGCGCAATGAAGGTTATTTTGATCTCAGGAAAAGCACAGCATGGCAAAGACACGACTGCCGGTTTTCTTATGGACGCGCTCAAAGCGGATGGCTATTCGGTTTTAGTTGCCCATTATGGTGACTTGGTAAAGTATGTCTGCAAGACGTTCTTTAACTGGAATGGGGAGAAAGATGAAGCGGGCCGGACTCTTCTTCAAAAGGTTGGAACCGACGTTGTCCGGGCGCAATGCCAAGACTATTGGGTTTCCTTCATCACGGATATCATGGAATTCTTTCCTGGTGAGTGGGACTATGTACTGATTCCTGACTGCCGGTTCCCAAATGAGGTGAACTACTGTTCTATCCAACCAGAAATAATAGTATACAATCGAGGAAAAATGTGCTAA
>CAMWSZ010000029.1 GCA_947177005.1 uncultured Clostridia bacterium
ATATGATACAGTCCGGTATTTGGAGTCGGTCCGGCTGCTGAACCGGTATTTTGACCGTCCGGCTGTGACAACGGATCTAATCGTCGGATTCCCGGGGGAGACGGAGGAGGAATTTTTACAGACGCTGGAATTTATCCGCAAGTGCGCGTTTGCGGAGATGCACATTTTCCCCTATTCCATGCGCACCGGTACGCCTGCGGCGGAAATGGAGCAGGTCGAGAAATGCGTGAAGGAGGAACGGGCCGTGAGAGCCGCTGAAACGGCCTGTGAGATGCACCGGAAATATCTGGAGGGATGTGTGGGGCAGGTGTTTGACGTTCTCTTTGAACAGCCTGTTGACGGCGTTTTTCAGGGACATGCCCCTAATTATATGGTGGCCGCAGTTGGTCAGGACAATCTTCACAATCAGATTCTGCCCGTAAAAATCACGGGAATCCGAAAGGATGGGGTTTTATTGGGCGTTTTGAAGGAACGGCAGTAGCTGGCCGGCCGCTTTTCTGCCGTTTTATTCCATGAGCGCTTTAAACGGCGCTGCTTTGGACAGTTGTTCTTAATTTTTTTGAGAAATTGCCGATAGAAAATAAAAGACAATTTTTCAAGGAGGACATTTATATGGATCTGACACCAGTGGGCATGATGCGGCGGAACAGCCGGATCAATTCACCGGCCGCGGCGGAGGCAAATGAAAATACGAAAAACTCCGCCATTTCTTCACAGCCAAAGGATAGCTTCAGCGTTTCCCAGGCCGCACGGGACTTTATTGAGAACCAGAAACGTCTGCGGGAGGTACAGGAGGAGCAGGCCCGGTCAATGCTTGAGAAGAGCGAAGATGAGGCCGATATGCTGGACCAGCAGCTGAAATACATGAAAACCTGTCAGAAAATCGCGTCCCGTGTCATGAAAGGGGATAAGGTTCCGCTCAAGGACCTGAAATATTTAATGGAGCATGACCCCCAGATGTACAAAATGGCTATGACGCTCCGTCAGATTCCCAGCGGCAGGAAGCCCAAAAAATGGGACAGCGCGGTTGAGGACGAGGAAAAAGCGTCTGAAGACGGCGGCGAGACCGGGGAGGCCGTGGAAGCGTCCGGCAGTGACGGAGCGGCGGCAGAATGATACGGGTCATGACGGTGGGGGACTATCCCCAGGTATATGCCCTGTGGCGCGGCACGCCGGGAATGGGTCTGCGTGAGGCCGACGACAGCCAGGCGGGAATTGAGCGGTTCCTGAAGCGAAACCCGGCGTCCTGCTTTGTGGCGGAGGAGGACGGGAACATAATTGGCGTCATCCTGTCCGGACATGACGGCAGAAGGGGATATATCTATCATACCGCCGTTGCCCCGGCGTACAGAAAGCGTGGAATTGCCCGAAAGCTGGTAGAAAAGGCAATGGACGCATTAGAAAAAGAGGGAATCAACAAAGCCGCACTGGTTGTATTTGAAAGAAACGGGTCCGGAAACAGCTTCTGGGAACATCTGGGCTTTTCCGTCAGGAACGATTTGGTGTACCGGAACAAAGTCATCCGTGAGCAGGCCCGGACCGACACCTGAAAATCCCGCCGCACCTGAAATTTACTGGAACTTTTTTCCGTCCTTTGCGTCTAAATCATAAAATGCCCGTTGACGCGGACGCGAAAACAGGGTATTATGTAAAGCAATCACCATTTGATAGGAGGACGTGAAACATGGCAAACCGCGTGTGCCAAAAATGCGGGGAGGAATACTCTGATACATATAAAACATGCCCGTTCTGCGAGGAGGAGGAGGCCCTCAGAGCCGGTCGCCCACTCCACCGGCATAACGGCGGGAAGCGTCTGGATACGCGGCGGCGTTCCAGCGGCGGGGTGGGCGGCGTGCTGCTGCTGCTGACCAGCGTTGTTATACTGGGCGTACTGGTGTATGTGTTCTGGGGCGACCGGATCGCCGATACGGTGGGCATTCGTTCCACCCCGACCGAGCTGGGCTTCGGCGAGCCGGACGGCGGGGATGAGGAGGAGCCGGACCCGCAACCTTTGGAACCGCCTGAGCCGGTCAGCCTGCTGACCATATCCCAGAGCGCCATGACTCTTTCCGTGGGCGAAACCGGTCTTCTGACCGTCAGCGGTATGGAAGGGGAGGCGGTCTGGTCCAGCTCCAACGAGGAAATCGCCACCGTTTCCGGCGGCACGGTCTCGGGCGTTGCGGGAGGAACTGTGACAATCACCGCCGAAGTGGACGGGGAAATCGCCACCTGCGCCCTGGAAATCAACGGTGAGCCGCCCGTGAAGCCGGAGGAGGAACCCGTCAATGATCCCCCAGTTTCCCCGTCCGGCAATGACAGCGGCGGCAGCACAACCCCGGCTGATCTCTCCCTTAATAAAACCGACTTCACCATTCGGCCCGAGGATACTCCCACGGTGCAGCTGAAGGTCAACGGCACCAGCAGCAAGGTGGCGTGGGCCAGTAAGGATACCAACGTTGTGACGGTCAGCGACAGCGGCCTGGTCACAAAGGTTGGCGCTGGTACGACAACCGTTACCGCGACTGTGGACGGTCAGACGCTGGAGTGTACCGCACGGGTGAGATGAGAAGGTCTCATACGATTTCATGCAGGAAGCGGGCCCGGTTTTGCCGGACCCGCTCTTTGTACGGTCTGTTATAAAAGAAAAGTCAGCTTTTTCTGCTGGTTGACGATCCGTACCTCCTCCGCGCCCGGACCAAATTCCCCGTCCAATGTCCATGGGAACGCCTCCGGCGTCCGGACCGTCACCTCCGACACATGCCGGAAAATCACACCGGCCCCCTCTGAATCCTGAAACAGCAGGCACCGGACCAGCGACTGCAATTCCGCGGCGTTTGTGGGCACCGGAATGAGAAGCATCTCAAAGAGGCCGTCGTCCATGACCACCTTCTCCTTTTGCAGCTTCATCAGGCCGCCAATGGAGGTGGAATTCGCCACCGCGCCGAACAGGAAGCTGCCGTCAAAGGTCTCGCCGCCTGTGGTCACGACAGCCCGGTAGGGACGCAGCGTGGACAGGTCCTTGACCCCCTCCAGAATATAGGCCAGATGCCCCAGATCGTTCTTAATGGACTGCGGCGCGCTGTAGGACGCCTTTGTGAACGCGCCGAAGGACGCCACATACACAAAGGGCCGTCCGTCAAAGAAGCCGATATCCAGCGGCTGTCCCGCACTGGCGGCGATGCGCTGGGCGGCCTCCAGGGGATCGTCGGGGAGGCCGAGACTGGCCGCGAAATCGTTGGTGCTGCCGCCGGGGATGTAGCCCAGGGCCGGCGGGTCCGGAAGACGCAGCAGGCCGCTGACGGTCTCGTTGAGGGTGCCGTCGCCGCCGCAGCAGACCACGCAGTCGAATTTAGGGCCCTCCTCCTCCGCCAGCTGCGCGGCGTGTTCCTGACGCTGCGTCTGCCGGACCGACACCAGGTATCCCGCCTCGCTGAAGCAGCTTACCGCACTGAACAGCGGCGCGGTGGAGCGGGTCTTGCCGGCCCGCGGATTGACAATCAATAACAGTGTTTTTGCCATAGAGTACCTCTCCATACCGTGATTTTCCGGGCGTTCCAAAGGGAACGAACCGGCAAAAGTGTTACAAATTGGTTAAGAGGAGTATAACATACTTGAAAAGGTATTGCAATCGGAGAAAAAGGCGGGTATGATAGAAAGAGACAAATTTTTTTAGGGAGGCGGCTGGTACAATGAAGAAAGAAAACCACTATTTTGCCTGGGGGCTGACCGCTGTTGTGTCCGTGTGTACGATCCTGCTGTTTTATGACGTCGTTTTCCGCAGCTCGATTGTGCTGGAGTACATGGGAAAGCTTATAGGCATTCTGGCGCCGGTTTTGTACGGATGCGCCATTGCGTATCTGCTCTCGCCGGTGGTCAACTGGTTTGAGCGGGCAATCTTTCGGCACGGCGGCGGGAAAACGCGGAAGGGCTGGGTTCGGGCAGTTTCGATTCTGCTGACATGGCTGGTGGTGCTGGCGTTTCTGTACGGCCTGATGAGCATTCTGATGCCGGAGCTGTACAAGAGCATCCTCCAGCTGATCGACAACGCGCAGAATTATTACAACACCGTGTATTACTGGGTGCTGCACATCGTGGAGAACAACCCGAATTTTGCCAATTCCGTGGCCAATCTCTTTAACCAGTATTATAACGAGGCGCTGGACTGGCTGAAAGGGAATCTGGTGCCCCAGCTGCAAACGGCGGTGCAGGCGTTTACGGGCGGCGTTCTGGGGATGTTCACGTTCCTGAAAAATCTGCTGCTGGGCGTGATTGTGTCGGTCTATCTGGTGGCGTCAAAGGAGGGGTTCGCGGCGGCAAGCTGCCGGATGTGCTACACCCTGCTGCCCCAACAACAGGCCGCATTGCTGATCCGGGGCGTCAAGGCAGCGGACGGCATTTTCAGCGGCTTTGTACGGGGCAAGCTGCTGGATTCCCTGATTATTGGGATCATCTGCTTTTTCTGCTCCAGTCTGTTCCAGTTCCCATACGCGCCGCTGGTGAGCGTGGTGGTGGGGGTGACGAACATCATTCCCTTCTTTGGCCCGTTCCTGGGCGCGATTCCCAGCGCGTTCCTGATTTTGCTGGATACGCCGGTCAAATCGCTGTATTTTATTGCATTCGTATTGGTGCTCCAGCAGTTTGACGGCAACATCCTGGGCCCCAAAATCCTGGGCAACAGCACCGGTATTTCCGGCTTCTGGGTCATGGTAGCGATTTTGGCCGGCGGCGGTCTGTGGGGGATTGCAGGGATGTTTTTGGGCGTGCCGGTCTTCGCGTGTTTTTATACGGCTGTGCAGGCCTATTCCAACTACCGTCTCAAAAAACGCGGCCTGCCGCTGGACGCCGCCAGCTATGCTTCGCATAAACCAGTCAAAAAAGAATAACAATAAAAGAGGGGGCGGTCCGCTCCCTCTTTCAATATAACCCGCTCTATTTTCCATACAACGCATTTTCTCCCTCAAACAAATGGAGAAAAGAATGAATTTCTGTTAAACGGCCTGCTTCATAAAGCGCTTGGGAGTGGTTCCCTTATATTTCTGGAACATCTTGATAAAATAGCTCTCATCGTTGAAGCCGCAGGAAACGGCCACCTGCTTGATGGAAACATTCTGGTTGGACAACATCTCGCAGGCGCATTCGATGCGGTAGTAGTTGAGGTAATTAATGGGGGTCCGGTCGGTCATGCTGCGGAAATACTGGCAGAAATATTTCGGATTCATCCCCGCGATTTTAGCGAGGTTATCCAGAGAAATATTGGACGCATAGTTCTCCGAGATATACGCCAGGACCTTTTTAATAGAGTAAAGCCGTCCGGTGGCGACGGTATCGCCCGGGCTTTCTTCATACAGGTGCTCCTCGAAAATGACGCCGAACAACTGGTAGAGGTATCCCTCAATCATGAACTCGCTGCCGGTTCTGCGGCAGGACAGAGCCAGACACAGGTCTCTGACGATTGGGGAGATGGCCGTGCTGTGTTCCGACAGAAGCGTGTTGATCACGATCTTCTGGTCAATAATGTTCTGAATGGCCTTTGTACACGCATGATTGGGCCGCATAATGATCTGCATATCAAAGACCACGCTTTCATAGACGCAGTCCTCGCCTCCGCCGCCGTGCAGCATTCCGCTGGTGATAAAGATGATGTCTCCCTGCTTATATTCCCGGGTCTCATTGTCCAGCGTCAGGCGGAATGTACCGAAAATAATGCGGATCACCTCATAGTACGTATGCCAATGGTAGGGCATTTCATAACTGGGACTATGGGGCGACCGGTGATAAAAAGCGATAGGGAAATTGAAGGTGCCGTGTTCCTGCTGTTCTTTGTAATCGCTGTACTTCATAGTTTTCTCCTTTCCGGCGCAGATATAAAAGGCTATCTGCCGGATATATCATATAGAATACCACAAAATTCAGCCTTTGTCTAGGAACAATTATGTAACCTGACAAATATTTCAAACTTCCGGCAAAATCTGACAATCAAAGCCAGCCGTAAAAAAATCCCGTCTGCACTGCGGCAGGCGGGATTGCGGTTATTTCCTGATAAACTTCGCCAGCAGTCGTGCGACCTCCCGGACATCAATCGGTTTTGAGACATGGGCGTTCATGCCGCAGTCCAGACATTTTTTGATGTCCTCCGAAAAAGCGTCGGCGGTCATGGCGATTATGGGGACCGTTGCGGCGTCCTCACGGTTCAGCCCTCGAATGGCTTTTGTGGCGTCGTAGCCGGTCATCACCGGCATACGGATATCCATTAAAATGGCGTCGTAGTATCCCTCTGGGGAGCCGTCAAATTTTGCCAGACAGATCTGGCCGTTCTCGGCCCATTCCAGCTGCAAACCAAGTTCTTCGGTCAGCAGTTCGTTGGCGATTTCCCAGTTCAGGTCGTTGTCCTCCGCCAGCAGGACCCGGAGGCCCTCCAGACCGGCGCGGCTGATGCCAATCTGGTCATCCTCCACGCCGCCGCCCGTATCCACAAACTGCCGCAGGCCGTAGAAGAGAGTGGATTTGAACAGCGGCTTTGCGATAAATCCCGTCACGCCCGCCTCACGGGCCTCATTTTCGATCTCGCTCCAGTCGTAGGCGGAGATCAGCAGGATAGGGATATCATCCCCCCAGCGGCGGCGGATCTCACGGGCGGCGGCGATGCCGTCGATGCCGGGCAGCTTCCAGTCCAGCAGGATAATATGGTAGTCGTCGTGACGGTTGTGGCGTTCCTCCACCATTTTCATGGCGGACTCCGCGTCCAGCGCCCAGTCCGGCTCGACCCCAATGGCTTTCAGCGACGCAATCGCGCTTTCGCAAAGCTGCCGGTCGTCGTCCACCACCAGCATACTCCACTCCGGCAGGACCATATCCGCCTCCTGAATCACGGCGCGGAGCAGGTCCAGGGTCACATGGAACTCGGTTCCCTCGCCTGCCTTGCTGCGGACCGCAATGGAGCCGCCCATGGCGTCCACAATGTACTTGGTGATTGCCATACCCAAGCCGGTGCCCTCGGTTTTCTGGACCCGGGCGGTATCCTCCCGGCTGAACGAATCGAATATTTTTTTCTGATACTCCTCGGACATGCCGATGCCGTTGTCCTTCACCTTGATATGGATCTGTACATAATCTTCGCCTTTGGGGGAGTCCTCCTCGTACAGCGCCACCTCAATCGTGCCCCCCTCCGGGGTGAACTTGACCGCGTTGCCCAGCAGGTTGATGAGCACCTGATTGAGCCGCACGCTGTCGCAGCACACATTTTCGGTGGAGATATCGTGGATGCTGATATTGAACTGCTGCCGCTTGGCCTTCACCTGGGGCTGCACGATATTGACGATGCTGTCCATGATCTCCCGGAGAGACGCCTGATCCATATTCAGAGTCATCTTGCCACTCTCGATCT
Source organism: uncultured Clostridia bacterium (assembly GCA_947177005.1). Lineage (GTDB taxonomy): Bacteria > Bacillota > Clostridia > Oscillospirales > Oscillospiraceae > Pelethomonas. Next base: position 7,385 of record CAMWSZ010000029.1, read on the forward strand.
TGGACATATCCAGCACGTCGTTAATCAGCCCCAGCAGATGCTTGCTGGACATCGTGATTTTCCGCAGGCAGTTCTGGACCTGTTCCTTGTTATCGATATTCGTGACCGCGATAGCCGTCATCCCCACAATGGCGTTCATAGGCGTGCGGATATCGTGGCTCATATTGGATAAAAATTCGCTTTTGGCTTTATTGGCTTGGTCGGCGGCTTTGCGGGCCTGATCCAGCTCCAGCATCTGGCGTTTTGTCATCTGGAGGTATTTTGCAAAGATCACCAGCAGCACGGCGAGAATCAGGATACACGCGCTGAAAACGGCGGCGGTCCACCGGGAGGTAAAGCCGTTGACCATTTGGTCCAGCTCCGTATAGGGCATGAACGTCAGCAGGAACCATTCGGAGTGGCTCAGCTTGGTGCAGAACATTTGCCGCGGGTCGCCCTCCACCACGATTTCGGTACTGTAGTTGGTCTGGCTTTCCATTGCGGCGCTGAGGGCGCCGATATAAAGATCAAGGTCTTTGCTGTCCGCGGCTTTATTGTAGAGGGCGCGGACCCGTTCAAAGTAGCTGCTCCGGCTGTCCTCGGCACTGCGGATCACAAAGGTTCCGTCCTTGCGGATAATGAAGGAATAGATATGGCCGGCGTTCTCGTTCAGCGAGAGGGTTTCGCTGATATACGACACCGGAAGAGCGGCCACCAGAGCCAGGCAGGGGTATTCCTCCGTAGGGGTGTGTCCGGCGGGGACGCCCAGCAGGATCAGATCATTCCCGGCAGCGTCTGTACCTACAGCCACCTTCGGCTCGTGTCCGGACAGGGATGCTATAAACGCTTTCGGGTCCGTGACCTGCATTTGCCGTCCATAAAGCATATCCAGGCTGCCGTCCTCCAGCAGGAAAGCCAGGTGCGTAAATTCTCTGGCCCGTGCGTTTATAATCAGTTCTTTCTGCTCTTCTAAGTCGTGGTGGATATCAGCGCTGGAGATAGTCTGGGCCAAGGCGTTCAACTGGTCCAGACGCAGGGTAATAGCGGTTTCAAAATGGAAAGCGATCTGTTCGCCCAGATCGGACATATACATCTGGCTGACATTCCGGATTGTACTGGCGCTCTGGCGGTTCATAAAGGAGGCCAGGGCCAGGAAAATCGCAGCGCTGACAGCCAGCACCAGAACCAGGCTCCTGCGCAGGAAGCGCGGTACGCTGGCCGTGATTTCCCTCATGTTTGCGTTACAGCCCCCCGCTTTCCTTAAAGGCGCGAATGGCGTCAATTGTTTTTTGATATTCCTCCTTTACGTCCTCCACCAGGGCAGGGACCTCGGGGGTAGGGCCGTTGCGCAGGGCCTCGTTGAGCTTGCCGGAGATCTCATAGAGTCTGGTAAAGCTGAGGTTCTGGCAGACGCCCTTTATGGTATGGGCGGCGCGGAACGCCTCATCATAATTCTTCTCCTCCATAGAGTTGAGCAGCAGGGTGCAGCTTCCGTCATCCAAAAACTTCAGCACAAATTTTGTGACGAGCCGTTCGCTGCGCAGGCGCCGGATCACGTCATCATAATTCCCGCCCAGTTGGATATAGCATTCTTGTAAAGTCATGATCTTCAGTCTCCTTTTTCAACTTGATCTTCCTCTGCCGCCTCCGCCGCGTCAATGGGGGAGATGGCGGAGACAGAGAGTTTGTCCTGCATATTTTGGTTATAGAGGCGGAAATTTCCCCGCCCGGACCGCTTCACGGCATAGAGGGCCTGATCGGCGGCATGGAATACGGTCTCATAATTCTTCCCCACGCAGTCGGTCAAACAGACGCCCATACTAATGGAGATGGGGAAATTTTCATAGGAGCCGCTGGTCAGGGAGTTAAAGATGCGCTGGATGACCGGGGCGGCCTCCCCCTGATACTCCAGAAAAATGAGGAATTCGTCGCCTCCCACGCGGGCCGCCATATCCTCGCCGCGGATATTTTCCCGCAGCTTGGAGGCCAGATATTTCAGGACCTGATCGCCGAACATATGGCCATAAGTATCGTTTGCGGACTTGAAGTAGTCCAAATCCAGAATAGCCAGGGCAAAATGGCCGCTGGTATGTTCGTCCATGCGGAGCTGGATCTGCTTGCGGGCGGCGGCGTGGTTGAGCAGCCCGGTAAGGGGATCGTGGGTAGCCTCCCGCTCCAGCATTTCCAGCTGCATTCGGGACTCATGGATATCCGTGGCCTTGCCGATAGCGCCGGTATATTTGGGCGGCTCCTCGGAGGACCATGTAGCCCGGGCGATGATGCGGGACCAGCGGGGCTCGCCCTTGATGTTCAGGATGCACTCATAGCGCACAATGGGCTGGGCGGGGGTAGTATTGCGCAGGGCGGCGGTGAGACCGTCCATTGCCTCCTGCGAGATGATTTTCCGGACCTCCGGGCAGGTTTTTGGGTCCATGATGGTTTCTTTCAGGTCGGTACGGTCGGCGCCCCAGGCGTTGAGGCTGGCCATGGGCGGATTGACGGTGTACTCGAACTGGATCTCCTGACTCATGGCGGCGAAAAAGCTGAACTTCATGCGCTCATGCTCCAGCAGCTGGAGGGTGCGTTCGGAGGCGGACAGCTCCTCATGGCGGTGCAGCTCCTCGGCCACGCTGCGCAGCTCAATACGGCCCTCGCCCGCGCTTTTCCGGAGCTGTTCGGGTATGGTACTGGCGATATCGGCGAGGCAGTCCAGCAGGTCTGGGTTGAACACGCCGCACTCGCCGTTCATAATCATCTGTATGGCTTTCTCATGGGAGTAGGGCGGCTTATAGACCCGGACGCTGGTAAGGGCGTCGTAGACGTCGGCCAGGGCCACGATCTGGGCGGAAATGGGGATAAAGTTCCCCTTGAGGCCGTCGGGATAGCCCCGTCCGTCATACCGTTCGTGGTGCCAGCGGCAGATCTCCCGGGCCACCTGCACCAGCGGCTCCTTCTGGTAATCCGGCAGATCATCCATCATCTGGCCGCCGATGACGGTATGGGCTTTCATGGTCTCGAACTCCTCGGGCGTAAGGCGGCCGGGTTTGTTCAGGATCTCGCTGGGAATGGAGATCTTGCCGATATCGTGGAGGGCGGAGGCGTTGCTGATGAGGACGATATCGTTGCGCGACAGGTTGTAGCGGTCTGTTTTTTCGGTGAGGTGGTCCAGCAGCAGCTCCGTCAAAATGCGCACGTGGCGCACGTGCATACCGCTCTCTCCGTTCCGGAACTCGACGATGTTGCTGAGGATTTCGATCATCATCGCGTTTTGCTGTTCTTTTTCATAGATCTGGTCCGCCAGGAGTCCGACCAGTTTTTTCTGTTTGCCGTAGAGGAGAATGGTATTGGTGACGCGCCGGTGGACAACGAGTGCATCAAAGGGACGGCTGATGAAGTCAGTGCAGCCCAGGCCGTAGGCGCGTTCCACATGGGTGGAGGCCGTTTCGGCGGAGATCATGATAACGGGCACTTCGTCGATCCAGTGGTTCTGGTTCATGACCTCCAGCACCTCAAAGCCGTCCATATGGGGCATCACGATGTCCAGGAGCAGCAGGTCAATATCGGACTCATATTTTTTCAGCACTTCCACGGCCTTTTCGCCGTCTTCAGCCTCGATAATATCGTATTCGTCCCAAAGCATATCCGCCAGAATCGAACGGTTCATCTCCGAGTCGTCAGCAATGAGAATCCTTTGTTTGCGTGTACGATAGTTGTCTATGGGACTCACACCCCTTTCAAGGTGAACTGGATTGGGGCAGCGTGTCGGCCCCGCCGGGAAACCGGAGAGTATTCTTATATATTATAGCAGAAGTTTTGCTTAACTGCAATATCCGTCCTGAAATTTTATATATACACAGAGGGAATTTTCTGCTCAGAAGCGCGATAGATTGTATGTGGCGGGAAAAGCGCCCATACAGGATATTGCACTTTCCGGAAATAATGTTATAATAATGGTATGTAAATTTTAACAGGAGGTTGCTATGAAAGTATTACTGCTCAACGGAAGCCCTCACGAGAAGGGCTGTACCTACACGGCTCTGTCCGAGGCAGCGGGTGCGCTGGAGGCCGGCGGCATCGAAACGGAAATTCTCTGGCTGGGCCGCAGTGCAGGCATTGGCTGTATGGGCTGCGGGGCCTGTGCGAAGCTGGGGAAATGCGTGGTGGACGACGCGGTGAACACGGCGGCGGAGAAGGCGCGGGAATGCGACGGTCTGATCGTAGGCTCACCGGTCCACTATGCGTCTGCGTCGGGTCAGGCAACAGGCGTTCTGGACCGTCTGTTCATATCGGCCGGTGCGGCGCTGCGCTATAAACCGGGCGCTGCGGTGGTATCGGCGCGGCGCGCCGGGACGACGGCGGCGTTGGACCAGCTCAACAAGTACTTCATGATTAACCAGATGCCGGTGGTGTCGTCCCGCTACTGGAACATGGTCCACGGCTCCTCACCGGAGGACGTTATGAAGGACGAGGAGGGCATTGGGGTCATGCGCACGCTGGGCCACAACATGGCATGGCTGCTGAAGTGCATCGCGGCGGGCCGGGAGTCGGGGGTGCCGGAACCGGTGCAGGTGCCCCCTGCACGGACCAATTTCATCCGGTAATTCCAAAAAGAGGGGACGGCCAGACATACAGGCTGGCCGTCTCCGTTTTTATAAAAGGGCCTTGCCCCACATGTATTTCTGCTATTTGACGGTAAAGCTGTCGTAGCGGCTCCCGCGGCGGATCAGCTCCTCTAATTTGTCCACGTTCTGTACTGGGCCGCCGCCCAGCACACAGCGAACGGTAATATTTTTCCCGGTTCTCTGAGCAACCACATCCCGGATAACATCTTTCACCTGCGGGTCATCCAAGGTTTCCAGAATCATGTCGTCGCCGCAGTGAACCACCATAACATCGCCCTGTAATTCACCGTGGGCATCCTCCAGCATGTACCAATACATGGGCGTCAGCCGTTCCTTGATCCGTTCCAGCAGATTCCCCCAGAGGCCGTCCGTTTCTTCTTTTACGGCAGCGGGTTTTGGTTCTGCCGGGATAGGGGCCGGTTCAGGCGAGGGAGCCACTCTAGGCCGCGGGGCTGGCCGGACCGGTTCTCCGTAGGGGGGCGGACCGTCATCCGGCAGGGGAGGCGGGTCCATATCCCAAGGAGGACTGCCGTTATCTGGCAGTGGTGGCGGCTCCTCGTCCCAAGGCGGACGGTCCTCCGCAGGGGGCGGGGGAGGCGGGGCCGCTTTTTTCACGGCCTGTACCGGCTTTGCACGCCGCACAGGCTGCGGCGGCGCGGCAGGCGTTCCGGTACGGACCGCCTCTTCCAGACGGGCGATCCGTGCGCTCAGCGCGGCGGTGTCGCCGCACAGACTCTCGTCACACAGGCGCAGCAGGCAAAGCTCCGCGTCAGTGCGGCGGTTGGGGCTGAGGGGAAGGGCGGCAGCGGCAGCTTGCAGCTGCGACGCCATAAACAGCAGTCTCCGGGGCGGCACGCCCTGCGACAGTTCCGACAGCCGGGCGTCATCGTACCCGCCGGACAGCAGCTCCATACCGCCTTTCGGGGCGGTCATACGGATCAGGAGGTCCCGTGTCAGCGCGGACAGCTCGTTCAGGAGGGCCCCCACGTCCTTGCCGCCGCAGTACAGCCGGTCCAGCGCCAGCAAAGCACTTTCTACGTCCCGGCGCAGGATACAGCGCATCAGCTCTGCGGTCTGCACGTTTCCGGCCAGGCCCAGCACGTCCAGCACCCGGGGCGTATCAATCACGCCGCCTGCAGCGCCGCACTGGTCCAACAGACTCAGACCGTCCCGCAGCGCACCGTCGGACAGCCGGGCCAATAATCCGGCGGCGTCCGGGGCAAGGGTCATGCCCTCCTGCTGCGCCACGTATTGCAGGCGGTCCGCAATATCCTGTGGCCGGATGCGCTTAAACGCGAAGCGCTGGCACCGGGACAAAATGGTTGCGGGGACTTTATGCAGCTCGGTGGTTGCGAGGATAAAGATCAGGTGTGCTGGCGGCTCCTCCAGGATTTTCAGCAGGGCGTTGAAGGCCGCCACGGACAGCATATGGACCTCGTCGATGATATAGACGCGGTATTTCACGCTGGCGGGGGCATAAACGGCGTCATCCCGCAGGGCGCGGACGTGGTCTACGCCGTTATTGGAGGCGGCGTCCAGCTCCAGCACGTCCAGCAGGCTGCCGTTATCGATGCCCAGGCAGGCAGGACAGGCATTGCAGGGGTCGCCGTCCGCGGGATTCTGACAATTGACGGCTTTCGCCAGGATTTTGGCGCAGGTAGTTTTCCCGGTGCCGCGGGTACCGGTAAAGAGGTAGGCGTGGGAGAGACGGTTCTGCGCGGCCTGACGCCGGAGGGTGTCCGTAATATGGGACTGTCCCACCACATCGGCGAACGCTTTAGGCCGCCATTTACGGTAGAGAGCCTGATACATAGGCGAAGCCTCCCGGAAAAAGGGATAAAGAGATACCATGAAAAACTCTCCGCAAGCATCCGCTCCGAACCGGAGACCTCGCGGCACATGTAGTCCCGCTTAATGCTGCTCGGTTCCCCGCCTGACATGGTTCACAGGCATCCATTGCGCGAGACCGGGACCTCAACACGAATGCTTGCGGAGGATTTTTCATGGTATGGACTGGATTATACACTACCAGCCGCCGGATGTCAAGAGGAAAATTTGGGTGTTCAGGGCAAGCGCCGCTGCCTTGAACACGCCGTTCTTTCCTGAAGTCTTAAAACGGCAGTTCCCACTCGCCGTTTTCGTCGAAAACCAGATTGGTGTCCGGATTTGTTTCAACAGGGCCGGGTCCGCTCATTATTTTCATCTGGGCAAGAGATGACACGCAGTTTACTTTCACATCGACCAGGTAGATCTGTGAGT
>CAMWSZ010000030.1 GCA_947177005.1 uncultured Clostridia bacterium
TCGTGTGGCCGGGAATGACTTCCCCCAGGCGGTGGTCAAGTCCCGGCTGCTGAAGATTAACAACGAGCATATCCACTTTGTGTTCGATTGTTTACGGGAAAACACTACGAAAATTCGCAGCATGAAACAGTACCTGCTGGCTGTGCTGTACAACGCCCCCGCCACAATAGAAAATCATTATGCCGCACAGGTTAATCATGATCTCTACGGCAGCGGAGTAGAATAAAGTCACCATTGCAGAACCCTCACCCCTCTGACAAGTCCGACAGTCACAGAGGGCAGACCTTCCATACTTCTGCTGGGAGCCAATCAAAATATAGCAAGCCTGTTGACAATCCTGTCAGAACATAGTAGACTAAGGCAAACAAAATTCCCATGAGGGAGTAGCAAGCACATATTGTGTAACAAGTCAACATACTGACCTCCTCCGGTCTGGCTTGTTTTGAATTGCGAGACTCATGCGTAGCTGAAAAACTGTGACAGCGTTGCTCTTGACGCAGAAACAGCCCCTTCGGTTGCGCTTGGGTCTTTTGTTATTCTAAAAATGGGAGAGATAAAAATGAATTGGAGTTTTGTATTTCTGCTCAACAGCGTCTTGCTGGGTGTAGGACTTGCTATGGATGCCTTCTCCGTGTCGATGGCAAACGGACTGAACGAACCACGGATGAGGAAGAGCAAAATGTGCGTGATTGCTGGGGTGTTCGCCGGATTTCAGTTTGCCATGCCCATGACCGGCTGGATATGCGTCCACACGATCGTCCAGTATTTCACGGCATTCGAGAAATTTATCCCGTGGATCGCCCTGACCCTGCTCGGCTTTATCGGCGGGAATATGCTGCTGGAAGGAATCCGCAGCAAAGGCGGGGATGAGGAAAACCATGAGCTTGGGGCGGCGGCCCTTCTGGTTCAGGGAATTGCAACATCGATTGATGCCCTGTCTGTCGGTTTTACGATTGCCGAATATGGCTGGCTCATGGCGTTCACTGCCGCACTTATCATTGCAGTCGTTACATTTGCGATCTGTATAGTGGGTGTAGAGATCGGGAAAAAATTCGGAACCAAGCTGTCGAACAGGGCACAGATACTCGGTGGTGTCATTCTTATTGCAATTGGTATTGAGATATTTGTCACAGGTATCGTATAAAAAACTGTGTCTCCTGCCAGGCTGGAAACTTGCCTTGCGGAGGACGCTGAAACAGGCCATCAACGTCATTATGGGTGCCAATATCGGTACGACTGTTACCGCCTGGATTTTGAGCCTTCTCTGAATGATGAGTAATGTGGGAAACGGCTGGGTACGGTGGAGCGCGGAGAACTGGCCCCGGAAGACTCAGTGGGAAAGGGACATTTTACTTATTGCCGCATAAACTGATAAGAAATCCGAATGAGGAGGAAGGTTTATGTGCGGCATTGCAGGATGGGTGAGTTTTGAGGAAGATGTGCGGGAAAAACGGGATGCTCTGGAGACTATGAGTACAACCTTATCCCAGAGAGGTCCGGACGATCAGGGCATATACCTTGCGCCATCGGCTGGCTTAGCCCACCGGAGGCTGTCGGTGGTAGACATCGCCGGAGGGCAGCAGCCTATGCGGATTGGAGACTGTGTCGTTGTTTATAATGGGGAGCTGTATAACACGGACGAACTCCGCCAGGACTTGTCCGATCTGGGCTGGGCATTCCGGGGACACTCTGATACAGAAGTACTGCTCACAGCATTTGTCCAGTGGGGAGAAGGTTGTCTGGAGCGGCTTAGCGGCATCTATGCGTTTGCTGTTTGGGACGAAAAAAGGCGTCAGCTGTTTGCCGCCCGGGACCGGGTAGGGGTAAAACCATTTTTCTTTTATGAAGATGGACGCCGGTTTCTATTTGGCAGTGTCATTCCTGCATTAGCCGCAGCCGCACCTTGGTGTGAGGGCCTGCGGCCACGTCTGGATGCGGATGGACGGCGGGAGTTGTTTCTTTTGGGGCCAGGAAGGAAACCTGGCAGCGGCGTATTAAAGGGTTATCGGGAGTTAGAGCCGGGACAGTACCTGCGGTATAGTGCAGACGGCCTCTCGGTCCGGCGGTACTGGGATTTACAGGCCCGGCCTCACATGGAAGGACGCCGTGAGACGATTGATCATGTCCGCTTTTTGGTGGAGGATGCTGTGCGGCGGCAATTGGTCAGCGATGTGCCGCTCTGTACCATGTTGTCCGGCGGACTGGACAGCAGCATTCTCTCTGCCTTAGCCGCGTCAGAGTACCGAAAACGCGGAGATACTTTGCACACATGGAGTGTCGACTATGCTGATAGCAGCCAGTATTTTCATGCAGGGCGTTTTGTTCCCAGCGAGGACGCCCCTTTTGTCGCACAAATGGCAGAACATATCGGCAGCAATCATCACATTGTGACCATTGATAATGTGGAATTAGCAAACACCCTGCCGCTGGCTGCGGCAGAGCGGGGACTGCCGGGTATGGCAGATGTAGACAGCAGTCTACTGCTGTTTTGCCGGGCCATCCAGAAAGAATTTACGGTGGGATTGAGCGGTGAGTGTGCAGACGAGCTGTTTGGCGGTTATCCCTGGTATCATCGGAAAGAAATTCTGTTTGAGGAGTGTTTCCCTTGGAGCCGAAGCACAGCGGTGCGGGAGCGTTTGCTTAGTCCTGCGGCGGTGGGTACAGACGGTGAAGATTGGCTGCGGGAAACCTACCAGGCGGCGATAGCACGGACCGATCTTTTGCCGGGAGAGGACCATTACGCCGTGCGTATGCGGCAGATGTTCCGGCTGAACTTTGACTGGTTCATGCAGACTCTTCTGGCACGAAAGGATACCATGAGTATGGCGTGCAGTCTTGAAATGCGAGTCCCCTTTGCCGACGAGCGGATCGTAGAATACGCTTATAATCTTCCCTGGGCACTGAAGAGCTTGGACGGCAGAGAGAAGGGCGTACTGCGGGCCGCGTTTGAAGATATCCTGACGCCAGAGGTAGCTTGGCGGAAAAAGAGTCCCTATCCCAAGACGTTCCACCCTGCTTATTTCCGGCGGGTGATGGAACTGTTCCGCCAGAGAATGGAGCGGCCAAATGGAACTCTGTCGCAGTTGGTAAACAGGGAATCCCTTGACTTGCTGGCAGCCAATCCGGACGAACTGAAAGAGCCGTGGTACGGTCAGCTCATGCGAACGCCTCAGATATTTGCGTGGCTCGTAATGCTGGATGCCTGGATAGAGAAATTTCATGTAGATTTCATATAAGTGCGAGCCAGTGGGCAAGGAAAGACCTTACCCACTGGCTGTTGTTCAACAAATGCTAAAAGACTGCCGATAAGAACACTGGCTTCTATAAAAGCAATTCCATCTATTCCCCCGATGCTCCATAGTTGCTCAGCACTCTTGCGCTGGGGTCGTTGACATTGCACCCTTCCCACGCCCTGTTGGGCATCCAGAAATCTACCACCATTGTTGCTTGCCCCGGATAATACTTCTCAAAAATTTCACGGTACAGCAGAGATTCTTTCGTGAAGGGCTTGGCGTGATAACCGTACCTCTCTGCAATGGCTTCCCAGTCATCGCCATAGCTTCTCTCCGCATAGCTCTTCAGATCATCTACCAGACTGTGTCCAACAGCATCCGAAAATGCCGCCTTTTCCCGCTGGAGAATGGATTCTGGCAGGTAATCGCCCTCAAAGGCATGGCGCAGCAGATACTTGCCTTTGCCATATACATTGATTTTTTTGGCTGGGTCGATACTCATGACATATTTCACAAACTCAAGGTCTCCGAAGGGTACCCTGGCCTCCAGGCTGTTAGCAGAGATACACCGGTCTGCACGAAGTACATCGTACATATGCAGCTCCCGGATGCGCTTCTCACTCTCTGCCTGAAACGCCAACGGCGAAGGTGCAAAATCGGTATACTTGTACCCGAAGAGTTCATCACTGATCTCTCCAGTCAGCAGCACCCGGATATCGCTCTGCTCATGAATGGCTTTGCAGATCAGATACATTCCCATGCTGGCTCGGATTGTGGTAATATCGTAGGTTCCCAGCAAATAAATCAGATCATCCAACGTGTCCAGCACATCCTGCTCGGTAATATATATCTCATGGTGATTGCTGCCGATGTGATCTGCCACCTGTTTTGCATATTTCAGGTCAATAGCGTCTGTTGACATACCTACTGCATAGGTTTCAATGGGCCGTCCCAGCAGCTTCGCCGCGATAGCGCATACCAGCGAACTGTCCAGTCCACCGGAAAGCAGGAATCCCACCGGCACGTCCGCATCCAGCCGCTTTTCCACACCCAGAATCAACTTTTCATGGATATTGGCGCAAACCGTCTCGATGTCTTCGTTACATATCTTTTCCACCCTAGTCATATCCCGGTAGCAGACGAACTGTCCGTCCTTGTAGTAATATCCTGGAGGGAAGGGAATGATTTTGTCCGTCAGTCCCAGCAGACACTTTGGCTCACTTGCAAACAGAATATGTCCCGACTTGCTGTAACCGTAGTACAGGGGCCGGATACCGATGGGGTCCCGTGCGGCAATGAAGCTGTTCGTGGGAGCATCGTACAAGATCAGTGCATACTCCGCGTCCAGTTCCCCGAACATTTCAACCCCATGCTCTTTCCACAGGGGCAACAGCAGCTCGCAGTCCGATCCGCTGGCAAAGACGTATCCCTTGGATTCCATCTCCTTTTTCAGCTTTCGGAACCCGTATAGCTCACCATTACATACTACCGCGCTCCCATCGGGAGCGGTGAAAGGCTGCATCCCGGCAGCTTCCGGCCCCATAATGGCCAGCCGGTGGAACAGTAGGGAACCAGCCCCTGTCTCTATGGAGCGGCTGTCATCCGGCCCTCTCGACTTGGCGGCGGCGAACGCCGTCTGCAACTGAGACATAGGGATGTCCCGATCTGTGTAACCCATAATTGCACACATAAAAAGCACCTCCAGATAAACCAGCATGACGGAATCCTTTGTATAAAATCATTTCACGGAAAACAGCAGATCCGTATAACTGGGATAAGGCCAATCCTCCTTAGCCGTGATGGTCTCCAGTTCATCCACGGCGGCGCGGAGCCTGCTCATGCTTTCAAAGACGGTATAGCGGTAGTAGTGGGCCGCTTCGTAGGCATCGTTGCCTTGGGGCGCGGCAAGAGCTTCTTCCAGGACGCGGGTTTCCTTCATCATTTCAGCAGTGAGCCGGGACAAGTTTTTGAGCAGAGATTCCTCATCCGAGCAATCCAAATCCGTCAGGACTGCTTTCTTAGCCGCCACGTTAGAAGCAGTTGTTCCGGAGAACCGGCTGACGGCAGGGAAAATGTTCTTTTTTACCATATCGATCATGGTGCGCGCCTCAATGCCGATGACTTCACAGTAGTTTTCCAAATGGATCTCGTTCCGGGCAGCAAGCTCTTCTTCTGTGAAGACGTGATGCTTGGTAAACAGCTCCACATTTTTGGGCTGGAGATAAGCCTTCAGCGCATCCGCCGTGCAGGTCAGGTTGCTCAGCCCCCGCTTTTCCGCCTCCTGGACCCAAGCATCTTCATAGCCGTTGCCGTTAAAGATAATCCGCTGATGGTTGGTGAGCGTCTTCTTCACCAAATCATGAAGCGCGGCCGCGAAGTCCTCCGCGCCCTCCAGCTCATCGGCGAACTGGGCCAGCTCCTCGGCCATGATCGTGTTCAGCGCCGTGTTGGGACCGGAGATGGACTGACTGGAGCCAAGCATCCGGAACTCGAACTTGTTGCCGGTAAAGGCCAGGGGAGAGGTACGGTTTCGGTCGGTGGTGTCCTGGGGGATAGCGGGCAGAGCGTCAACGCCTATGGACAGGCTTTTCTTCCCCTGCTCCACATAGCTTGTGCCGTGGATGATGGAATCCACGATGGCGGTCAGCTCATCGCCAAGGAAAATGGAGATGATGGCAGGCGGCGCTTCCTGAGCGCCCAGCCGGTGATCGTTACCAGGATTGGCAACCGAACAGCGCAGCAAATCCTGATATTCGTCCACACCTTTGATAAACGCCGCCAGAAACAGCAGGAACCGGGCATTCTGACTGGGGGTAGAGCCGGGGCGGAACAGGTTCATGCCGGTATCGGTGGAGATCGACCAGTTATCATGCTTGCCGGAACCGTTGACCCCGGCAAAGGGTTTTTCATGGAGCAGACATACCATGTTGTGCCGGCTGGCCACTTTTTTCATGATCTCCATCGTCAGCTGGTTGTGGTCGCAGGCGGTGTTGGCGTCGGAGTAGATGGGAGCCTGCTCATGCTGGGCAGGGGCCACCTCGTTATGCTTGGTCTTGGACAGAATGCCCAGTTTCCACAGTTCCTCATCCAGTTCCTTCATGTAGGCTGCAACGCGGGGCTTGATGGTACCGAAGTAGTGGTCCTCCAGCTCCTGGCCTTTTGGGGGCCTGGTTCCAAAAAGGGTGCGGCCCGTAAGAATCAGATCCTCCCGCTGGTTATACACATCTTTGTCAATCAGGAAATATTCCTGCTCCGGACCGACCTGGCTGATGACCTTCTTCACTTCTGTGTCACCAAAGAGACGCAGCACCCGGACAGCCTGACGGCTCAGCTCCTCCTGGGAGCGGAGCAGGGGCGTCTTCTGATCCAGTGCCTGACCGCTGTAGGAACAGAAGATGGTCGGGATACACAGGCTTCCATCCTTGACAAAGGCGAAAGCGGTGGGGTCCCAGGCGGTATAGCCACGGGCTTCAAAGGTGGCTCGCAGGCCGCCGGAAGGGAAGGATGAGGCGTCTGGCTCACCCCGGACAAGTTCCTTGCCGCTAAATCCCATAAGCACCTGGCCGGAGCCTTCGGGGGTAATAAAACTGTCGTGTTTCTCGGCAGTAACGCCGGTCATGGGCTGGAACCAGTGGGTAAAGTGGGTGGCCCCACGGTCCATCGCCCAGTTCTTCATTTCTGCCGCCATCTCATGGGCGGTTTCCAGACTCAGGGGCGTACCCTCGTCCACGCATTTTTTCCATGCCTTATAGCAGGTGGCGGAAAGGCGTTGTCTCATGACTTCCTCGTTGAATACCATGCTGCCGAACATTTCCGTTACTTTTTCCTTGCCCATTACTGGGTCACTCCTTTCGATATCGCAGTGCTGCGCACTGGCTGGATTGGTTTATGAATGTATTCGTTGACACCGGCTGTGAAATGGCGGTGGGACAGCAGGGGGGAAAACGCCGCCGGTAGGCGTTTTCCCTTTGCTGCCTGAAAAGGAGAGTTGCGTATATACAAACACATTTGTGTTCGTACCGTATAAAATGCGCTGTGCCGGGCATCAGTGCGCTCCGTGCAGAACGGCTTTCGTATGCTCATCCTGAATTTCCTGCGAATTACTGAGCAGCGGCTCGATTTCTTTTCCTTTGAGCTTGCGTTCCACATAGTTCTGCGTACAGTGATACACTACAGGCGAAAGTGCCAGTACACCAATAAGGTTTGGCAGCATCATCAAACCGTTGAGCGTATCCGCGATGTCCCAAGCTAGATTGTCACCCATCACCGCGCCGCCGAAAATAGCAATTACAAAGATAACGCGGTAAACGATGGTGGATTTTTCACCGAAGAGATATGCGCAGGCCGTACTGCCATAATGACTCCAACCCAATACGGTTGAAAACGCAAACAGCATGATTGCGATAGCGACAAAGGCCGCGCCTGCCATTCCAAAGTGCATAGAGAATACGGTACTGACCATGTTCGCCTTTGTCAAAGCAATCCCCTCATAAGTTTCCGCCGTTACACCGGTCTCCAGATCAATCAGGCCAGAGGAAAGAACGGTGAAAGCGGTGAGTGTGCATACGATAATGGTGTCGGCAAAGACTTCAAAAATGCCCCACATACCCTGCCGCACCGGTTCTTTTACATTAGAGCTGGAATGAACCATAACCGAGGAACCAAGACCCGCTTCGTTGGAGAATACGCCGCGCTTCATTCCCTGCTCAATCGCCAGCTTTGTACCATAGCCTACCACACCGCCGCCAGCGGCTTTCATGGCAAATGCGCCGCGGAAGATGGCAGAGAATACAGGCACAATCTGAGAAAAGTTAGTGATCAGAATGACAACAGTGCCAACGATGTACAAAGTAACCATAAACGGAACGATCTTCTCCGTAACGGATGCAATCCTTTTTAGTCCGCCCAGAATCACCAGACCGGCCAGTACCAGCACCACAATGCCAGTCAGCCATGTAGGAACGCCGAAAACGGACTCCATATTGCCGGAAATTGAGTTGACCTGCGTCATATTACCAATGCCGAAGGATGCCAGGAAACAGAATATGGAGAACAGCGCAGCCAATCCGGTTCCAATGGCCTTGCAGCCTGGTTTCGCGCCCAAACCGTTTTGCAGGTAATACATCGCGCCGCCGTGCCACTCGCCGGAAGCACTTTTCTCACGGTAGAAAATTCCCAAAACATTCTCAGAGTAATTGGTCATCATCCCAAAGAAAGCAATGATCCACATCCAAAATACCGCGCCGGGGCCGCCAACCATAATCGCTCCCGCTACGCCTACGATGTTGCCGGTCCCTACCGTAGCCGCCAGAGCGGTACACAGAGACTGGAACTGGGAAATGGATTTGTCCTTTGTGTGTCCGGTTACATCTTTCTCGCAGAAGATCGCGCCAATGGTTTCTTTCATCCAATGCCCGATGTGCGTGACCTGAAAGAATCTCGTCAGGCAAGTCATGAGGACTCCCGCAAAGGACAGCAAAATCAGTGCGGGCCAGCCCCAAACGATATTGTTTACTGCGCTGTTGATGTTGGTAATGAGATCCAGCATAATCTATTTCCTCCTGTTATTTTTTTAGCTCATTGGTGTCCTCATCCTGCAAAGCATCGTAGCCCTGCTCACCGGTACGGACCTTAACAACGTTCTCCACATTGTAGATGAAGATTTTTCCATCACCAATACTGCCCGTATACAGTACCTTTCTTGCTATGTTGACTACTAAGCCTACCGGCACCTTGCTGACCACGATAGACACCTGAATGATTGGCAGCATGGTGGCCTCCACCTTTGCACCGCGGAAATATCCTTCGGTTTTGCCCCTCTGTTCGCCGCAGCCCATCACGTTGCTGGCGGTCATTCCAGTGATTCCGATATCGAACATGGCTCGTTTCAAAGCGTCAAAACGCTCCATCTTGCAGAGAATATCCACTTTTGTCAGCTTCACGCCGCCCTTTAATACCGGTTCTGCCGCAGGTGCCGCCACTTCTACAGGTACCGCTTCCTTCACTGGCACGTTACCAGATACAGCTACCGGCAGGCCATCCGGCGTATCATCGTAGACAAAGGCGAAGCCGCCGTAAGCGGAGAGCAAGCCATGCTCGGTCAGATCCAGGCCCTTGACTTCTTCCTCCGGAGATACCCGCAGTCCAATCGTGTTCTTGATAACCAGGAACACAATCGTAATCATTACAGCAGCCCAAGCCGCAGTCACCAGTACGCCCAGGCACTGGATCAGCAGGAAGTGAACGCCGTGGCCATATAGCAGGCCGTCACTGGTGGAAAATACGCCGGTAAGGATAGTACCCATCGCGCCGCACACACCGTGGACGGAAATCGCTCCCACAGGGTCATCAATTTTCAGCACGGCGTCAAAGAAATTGACGGAGATAGGCAGCAGCAGGCCCGCAATTACACCGATCGCCGCAGCTCCGGCAGGGGAAACCACATCACATCCGGCGGTAATGGCTACCAGCCCCGCCAGGGCCGCATTCAATGTCATGCCGACATCTGGTTTCTTGTAACGAATCCAAGTATAAACCATTGTGACCACACAGGCCACAGCGGGAGCCATATTGGTGGTGACAAAAATCAGTCCTGCGCTGATAATCGTGTCGTCTCCCTCCATGCCCACAGTAGAGCATCCGTTAAAGCCAAACCAGCAGAACCAGAGAATGAATACGCCCAGCGCACCCAAAGACAAGTTGTGACCCAGAATCGCACGCGGTTTGCCCTCTTTGTCATATTTGCCCAGCCGCGGCCCCAGGATAGCCGCGCCGATACAGGCGCATACGCCGCCCAGCATATGGACTGCCGTGGAACCAGCAAAGTCGTGGAAGCCCATCTGACTCAGCCAGCCGCCGCCCCAGATCCAGTGGCCTGAAACGGGGTAGATGAAAGCAGAAATGCAGAAGGAATACAGACAGTAGGAGATAAATTTTGTCCGCTCCGCCATTGACCCGGAAACGATGGTGGCGGAGGTTGCGCAGAATACTGTCTGGAAGATCAGATAAGCGAACAGCGGTACACCGGCAGGCAAAATGGCAGAATAATCGCCTTGCACAAAGGGGTCCAATCCGCCAATAATTGCGCCGGAACCGGCGAACATCAAGCCAAAGCCCAGCACCCAATAGGTAGGGGTGCCAATACAGAAGTCCATCAGATTCTTCATGAGGATGTTGCCTGTATTTTTGGCTCGGGTGAAACCCGCCTCACACATAGCAAAGCCTGCCTGCATCAGAAAGACCAAAGCGGCTCCAACCAGAACCCAAATGGTATTCACAGATGAGTACATTTCAAAATCCCTCCAGAAATAAAAAAATAGGCAAAAGCGCCCAAGAGATACAATCTCTCAGGCGCCTTTGCCCTTGCGATGTTAAAACTCTATCACAAAGATACCAAAACCGTCAATGGACAGGATTCACAAGAAGATGGTCATAATATACAAAAATTTCTGCAAAACTTATATACTTCGCACAATGTTCGTGTAGCCGTTCAGATACTCGTCCACCTCTGCCGCCGCCGTGCGGCCCTCAGCGATTGCCCAAACCACCAGAGATTGGCCCCGGCGCATATCTCCAGCGGAGAAAACCTTCTCTACACTGGTAGCGAATCTGCCTTCTGCGGTGTGGACAGTTTTTCCATAAGACACGCCAAAGGCTTCGCATACCGCACTCTCGCAGCCTTCAAAGCCTGTGGCCGCGATGAGCAGCCCACAGGGAAGTGTGTCTCCGCCGGTAGTGACGACAGCGCTCAGCGCACCGTTTTCCGCGATCAGCTCCTTCACCTGGACGCCAAACCGCCGTGGGTCCTGTCCGAAGACAGCCTGTACTTCCTCGTGTGCGTAGCTCCGGGGCAGAACGCCATTTTGCAGGTAATCTTTTTCCGGACGGCGAACCAGTTGAATGATGGACCTGCACCCCTGCCGCAGAGCAGTGGCCGCACAGTCGCTGGCGGTATCGCCGGTGCCGATAATGACCACATCCCGGTCCTCTGCCGTGAAGACCGTCGTTTCTTTGCCGAACTGCTGCCGTTCCACAGCGGCCTTCAGGAACTCTGTTCCGTAACATATTCCGGAAGAAATCCCCTCTGTATTGACACCCAAGGACCGGCGGCGCTCCGCACCACAGCAGAGAATCACTGCGTCATAGTCTGCCAGCAACCGCTGTGCCACGGAGGGGTCCGAAGCATCCAGACCGGTGACAAAACTGACGCCTTCATCGGTCATCAGCTCAATCCGCCGTTGGACAACATCTTTGGGCAGTTTCATATTTGGAATACCATACGTTAAAAGTCCCCCGGCCCGTTCCTCTCGCTCAATTACAGTGACAGAGTGGCCCCGGTGGTTCAGCTGGTCCGCAGCCGCCAGTCCTGTCGGGCCGGAGCCTACCACAGCCACCTTTTTCCCGGACCATTGCGGCGGACGGCGGCGGTATACCGTCTTGGCGGCAAAAGCATCCTCAATAATGCTCAGCTCATTGTCACGGATGGTCACGGCATCGCCGTACATCCCGCAGATGCAGGCCCGTTCGCAGGGAGCGGGACACACCCGACCTGTAAATTCCGGGAAATTGTTGGTTTTCAGCAGACGGCTGAGGGCGTGGGAGGGATTCCCGGCGTAGATCATGTCGTTCCACTCCGGAATCAGGTTGTGCAGCGGACAGCCGAAGGTACGTCCTTCCCAATGGATGCCGGACTGGCAGTAGGGGACGCCGCAGTTCATACACCGTCCGCCCTGTTCCTGCCGGACAGTCTCCGGAAGCGGGAGACGAAATGGTTCCCAGTCGCGGACGCGCTCCGCCGGAGTCCGCTCCGGGACCTCCTGCCGGACATATTCTAAAAATCCAGTTATTTTTCCCATAATCATTTTACCCCCTGGTTACGGCGTAGAACGCTTCGATTTCCGCCTGCTCCCGTCTCATGCCCTTCTCTTCCCGCTGGGCGATGGCCCGCAGCATTCTGTCATAGTCCCTAGGCATCACTTTCTTGAAGCAGGGGATATAGGACTGGAACGCCGCCAGAATTTTCTTCCCTCTTGGAGAACCGGTGGCGGACACATGAGCCTCAATGAGACTGCGCAGCTCAGCGATGTCGTGTGTCTCCGTCAGCTCTGTGGCCTGCACCTGCTCCTTATTCAAGCGCAGATATAAATCGTGGCGCTCGTCCAGCACATAGGCGATGCCGCCGGACATCCCCGCCGCGAAGTTCTTTCCCGTAGGCCCCAGAATCACCACACGGCCTCCTGTCATATATTCACAGCCGTGGTCCCCCACACCCTCTACAACAGCTGCTGCGCCGGAGTTGCGGACACAGAACCGCTCCCCGGCCATGCCGTTGATAAACGCCTTGCCGGAGGTCGCGCCATAGAGCGCCACATTGCCCACGATAATATTCTCTCCCGGTTTGAATGTGCTGTTTCTTGGGGGATAGAGGACCAGCTTGCCGCCGGAGAGACCCTTGCCAAAACCGTCATTGCTGTCGCCCTCCAGAATCAAGGTCAGGCCGTTGGGGATGAACGCGCCGAAGGACTGTCCGCCCCCGCCGCGGCAGGAAATCACATAGCTGTCTTCCGGAAGGCTGTTTCCGCATTGGCGGGTAATTTCGGAGCCAAAGAGGGTGCCGAAGGCCCGGTCCGTAGAGGACACACGCACATCCAGACGCCCGGACCTTCTGTTCCGCAGGCTCTTGCCCAGCTTCTCCGTCAACACGCTCAGGTCCGCCGTCTGCTCCAGACGGAAGTCATAAGCGGCGGCGGGGTCAAAGTGGGGCACATTTTCTCCGCAGGGATTTTGTAACAGACTGCTCAAGTCCAGGGTCTCTGCCCGGTGTGTCACCAGCTTCTCCCGAACCCGCAGCAGATCGCACCGGCCCACCAACTTGTCTACTGTGCGGATGCCCAGCTTTGCCATATACTCCCGCAGCTCCTGAGCCACAAAGTACATAAAGTTGATGATATATTCCGGCTTCCCGGCAAAACGCTTCCGCAGTTCCGGGTCTTGGGTAGCGATGCCAGCCGGACAGGTATCCAGATTGCACACCCGCATCATACAGCAACCCATTGTTACCAGGGGCGCGGTGGCAAAACCGAACTCCTCTGCTCCTAGCATACAGGCAATCGCTACATCCCGCCCGGTCATCAGCTTGCCGTCCGCCTCAATCACTACCTGATGGCGCAGGCCGTTTTGGATGAGGGTCTGGTGGGCCTCCGCCACGCCCAGCTCCCAGGGCAGGCCCGCGCCGTTGATGGAACTGCGGGGAGCCGCGCCGGTGCCGCCGTCGTGTCCGGAAATAAGGACCACCTGCGCCCCGGCTTTGGCGACACCGGCGGCAATGGTGCCTACGCCCGCTTCGCTGACCAGTTTGACGCTGATTCGTGCCCGGCGGTTGGCGTTCTTCAAGTCATAAATGAGCTGGGCCAAGTCTTCAATGGAGTAGATGTCGTGATGGGGTGGAGGGGAGATCAGGCTGACGCCAGGCGTAGAGTACCGAGTCTTGGCAATCCAGGGATAGACCTTCTTTCCCGGCAGGTGTCCGCCCTCGCCGGGCTTGGCCCCCTGGGCCATTTTGATCTGAATCTCCTGGGCGCTGCCCAGGTATTCCCCTGTCACGCCGAAGCGTCCGGAGGCCACCTGCTTGATGGCGGAACAGCGCTCTCCGCTCAGCCGGTCCG